>NZ_JBWLUT010000102.1:0-31531 GCF_056504575.1 Blautia sp. CGZ-1-C1 | reverse complement strand
ACTATTACTTTAGAAGAAAGAGTATGCTCTTTGGACTGACCAGAATGCGTGGAAAGGCTGCGAGAAACGATACCTACAATACATATGAACCATGGGAAAATCCGGGAGTGTATGGCGGTATTATATGGTTTAACAGTAAAGACCATGACTACCGTCTGTCCAGAAATTTTCAGAAAGATCATGTTCTGGCAGAGTTGCTGAATGAGGATACGAAAGAACTGGCAGATATTGATGAGGTGGGACTGGAGAAAATCTTTGGAAATATCAGTGAGGCTATTTACGATAATACAGTTTCTGTTGCGCAGCTTAAGAGCGTAACAGGTCAGGACCTGGTACGTGAACTTCAGAATTATATGGCAAGTTATCAGGGAGCGGGAGACAGCTCCATAGATCTTGGACGTGCCATGCAGATGCTGAAAATGTCAAGAAAAGGCTACCAGGTACAGGCAGACCGGAAGCAGAAGGAAACAGAAACAGAACAGCAGAAGCTTCAGGCAAAGATGGATTATGTGATAAATGAAATGAATGATCTGAAAGAAAAACTTGCAGATATTGATGAGAAGGAAGGTTCTCTTGGGATGCGCCCCGGTGATGAAAATGGTGCGGTTCTTCTGGACGAGAGACTTGCAGAGACAAGAAAGAAAAGAAATGGATTTGCTATGGGAATGTTGGTGTCAGCGGCAGTCGGAATCATAGCGCTGATTTTATCTGCGATTATGGCGGACAGCGTTGTGGTGAGCATTGTTGTTGCCGTTATAGCTGCGATGCTGGTGGGATTCTGTGGAAAACAGCAGATGAAATACGCAAGAGAATTTCAGAAGAGAATGCGTATGAAGAGTCGCTGGAATGTCCAGACAGGAGAAACTGAAATGGAGCAAAGAAAGCCTTAAACAGGATTATGACGAGAAAGAGACGGCACTCCGTAATCTTCAGGAAGAATATCAGGAATATGAAGAGAATTCCTATCTGCCGACGTCAGAGGAGATGGAAGTGCAGGCTTTAAATATGGCTATGGAAACGATTGAGATGCTTTCAGGAAATATCCATCATCAGGTAGGTAGAAAACTTCGGATCCGTACTTCTCAGATATTAAGTGAAATTACCGGCGGAAAGTATCAGGAAGTCCTCATGGATGCAGGATTCCGTATGACAGTGAATACCGGTGACAGAACAGTAGCGCTGGAACGTCTCAGCAGAGGGACAATGGAACAGATCTACTTTGCACTTCGTATGGCGGCAGGTGAGCTTCTGTGCCAGGAAGAGAGTTTTCCGGTGATACTGGATGATGTATTTGGCATGTATGATGAAGAACGGCTCGCGGCAGTTCTCAGATGGATGCATAAAGAAAATAAACAGATCATTATCAGTACCTGCCATAAACGGGAGATGGAGATTCTGGACAGGGAAGGAATTCCATATCAAAAATTGATTCTTTCATAAATAAAAAAGAGAGATTATATGTAATTACTCCGAAATGTGTTAACAGGAGTTAAACATATAATCTCTCTTTTTATGAGTCAGTCGGATATCTGCAATCCGCCTTTGTTACTTATTAGTTATTATTTTTCCTTATACTGAGCCATGTAATTGCTTACACAACGGTTGATTCTGTCAACCGGGTTGAGCAGATGGCTGACGGACTGGTCATGATTCAGAGTATCAATGATCAGGGCAATATATTTACTCATATCGCAGGAGATATAATAGTCTTTTGCGAGAAGCTCAGGAGACTGGTAGATCAGGTTTGTGGTAAGCAGTTTGTCAAACACACCTGCTTTATGAGCTTCGTCAAATTTCTCAAGTCCATCTGTGAACAGTCCGAAAGTAGAACAGATATAAATTCTGCCGGCGCCTCTTTCTTTAAGAAGAGAAGAAATCTTAATAACTGTATCACCGGAGGAAATCATATCATCGATCAGAATCATATCCTTGCCTTTAAGGTTTGGTCCAAGGAATTCGTAAGCTGCGATCGGATGACGTCCGTTGATTCTCTTGGAGTAGTCAAGACGTTTATAATACATACCCATATCAACACCAAGAATGTTGGCAAGATAAATTGCACGATTCATACTTCCCTCATCAGGGCTGATAATCATAAAGTGATCATTGTCAATATGCAGTCCTTCTTCGTTTTTGAGAAGAGCCTTGATGAACTGATAGGATGGCTGCACTGTTTCAAATCCATGCAGTGGTGTTGCATTCTGTACACGAGCGTCATGTGCATCGAATGTAATGATGTTCTCCACACCCATGCTTACAAGTTCCTGAAGTGCTGTTGCGCAGTCCAGGGACTCTCTGCCGCTGCGGATATTCTGGCGGCTTTCATACAGATATGGCATAATAACGTTTACTCTGCGGGCCTTTCCGCCGATAGCGCCGATAACACGTTTCAGATCCTGAAAATGGTCATCAGGGGACATAAGATTCTTATACGGTCCAATATTATAGGTAAGACTGTAGTTACATACATCAACCATCAGATAGATATCATCACCACGTACGGATTCCATGATCGTGCATTTCGCTTCACCGGAACCGAAACGTGCTGTCTGAACCGGGATCAGATAGGAATCTCTCTGATATCCCTCGAATGCAAAAGAATCAAACTCTTCGTGGCTGCGTTCCTTGCGCCACTGCACCAGCCATTCGTTTACTTTCTCACCCAGATCCTTACAGCTGATCAGAGGGATCAGACCAAGTCTGCCCACCGGAAGTGTAGTTAAATCTTTAGTTGTTGCCTGTGCCATGATTTTATTTTCCTCCTAAAAAAATTTTCTGTATACGGATATCCTTTCCTTCCAGTTTAACCATGCGGTAATTGCTGGCGATTCGCGAAAAAGTTCGCTCGGAATAAGTATCCGAGAAATTTTCCAGTTTCAGATTTGTTGATATGATCGTAGACTTCCTGCGCATGATACGTTCGTTTATGCACAAAAACAGCTGGGAAGAGACAAAGCTGTTGGTAAGTTCGGTTCCCAGGTCGTCGATAATCAGCAGATCACTGTCAAATACAAATTCCTCGCCTTCTGTTTTCTCTCTGGAAAATTTGGATTCTGCAAGCAGATCAAACAGGTCAAATGCGGAAAAATACATTACGCAGTGTGCTGATTCCAGAAGTTCATGAGCAATACAGTGGGAAAGAAAAGTCTTGCCTACACCGGTATCACCGTAAAGAAACAGATTCTCGAAAGAATCATCAAAGTTTCTCACGAACCCTCTGGCTATATCATAAGCCCTTTTGGCTGTTTCCCTTTCGGTCAGCCCTGTGGCTTCGTTCTTCATTGTATCAGAATAGTAATCAAAAGAAAAGTGGTCAAAGTTTTCTTTTTTGAGAATTTCTTTTAAATTGGACTGTGTGTAGAGCAGCTCAATCTCTGCTTTCTTAAAACAGGTACATTTCTGACTGCCCACATAGCCTGTATCCTGGCAGATCGGACACTTATAAGGAAGCTCCAGATAATCCTCCGGATAGGAATTACATACAAGCAGAGCATTGCGCTCCTGAGACAAAAGAGAAATTGCTGCTTTGAGATCCTCGAGACTGGAAGATTCTCCACTTAAGAGTGCTCTTGCCTTTCTGGCACTTAAAGTTGCAACTTCCTCATCTATCTCGCGGATACGGGGGATCTTCTCATAAATTTCCTGTGTGCGTTCTTCGAGAATGCGGCGGTTTTGTGATTGCGTCTTGCTGTATTCCCTCATAATTGTATCATACTGATAATTCTGTAAAGGCATAATGCTGCACCCTTTCTTTTGTTATGTAAAACGTAACTGTTCAGTACCTTCACAGTTACGAGTCAAAATCCATTAAAAATCGCCTTCGGCGATGGGATTTTGACTTGTATGTCTCGGGATTTTGGCATGTTCATGCCAAAACACCCTCGCGGGATAGTAGACTGCTGAATAGTTACTGTAAAACATCTATTGATTCAGCAATTTTTTCTCATATTCACTAAAATCATATTCCCGCTGATGGAAATTATTAAAACGATTTGTAGCAGCCGGCTTAGGCGCGGCGGCTTTCTTCTGTGTCTTTTTCTCCAGTTTCTGACGCTGGTGCTGTGCATCAAGAAGACGGACATCAGCTAATGTGCGGACATTTTTATCTTTCCATCCGGAAAGAATTTTATCCGCATACTGGAAACTTGGCTGTCCGGTGGAGAGGACTGTACGGCTGCAAGCCTCCTGAATAATATCCATAGAAAAGCCATAATCATTAAGCCAGGTATTCATAAGAGAAATTTCTGTATCTACTGGATTTCGGCCGCTGATTCCCATAGATTTAAAGATAGTGAAGTATTCTTTTGCATAACGGGAGTTAGCTTCTTTTGCCATAGTGACAGTGGTGATTCCTTCATCTGCCCATGCAAGAGCGACAGTTTCTATGTACCGGATGCTCTTATGTCCGCGGCTGACGCTATACTCAATCAGGTATTCAATCAGATCCGGTGAAAACTTCAGCTCATCATAGAAGAATAAGATTTTCTTCATTTCAGTAGGTGTGAGTGTTTTACCGAGATATTGTTCTGCAATATAAAGGAGCTGCACGATCTCATCGTTCTGCTTTAATTCTTTTACACGGTCTGGTGAGAGTGAAGAAGCTGATCTGGCGGCCGGCTTTGTGGACGGAGCTGAAACATCAGATGACTGGGCGACAGTATCTTGTGCAACAGAAACTGTCTGAACAGCTGGTTTTGATGAATCAGAAACGTCAGATTTAACAGGCGGTACGTTCAGAGTAATGTCCGTAATGTCTTCGTTGCTTCTGTAAGTCAGGGTAAGGAGATTTACCTTTTCCCAATATTTCAAGGCGCGGACAATATCTCTTTCTGTACAGAAGAAGTGATCTGCCATCTGCTCCAGACTGAAAGGTACGGATGCGTCAGAAAGAAGCCTCAGAAGATAGATGTATACTTTTACAAATTCTCCGTTGGCTTCGGGCATATAGTTGTCTATGAAATTGTTTGTTAATACAGTCACTTCCGCATTGCGGGAATTCTGTAATGTGATCATAGCCATGAATCTCCACTCTCTTTCTTAATAAGCTACAGTTTATCGGTTGTTTTGGGTAATTCAAAGTTACTGTGTGACGTGAAGTATGGTATTGAACGGAGTCAACAGTAACACCCTGAATGATAACCTGAATTATAGCACAAGATTTTTTAAAAGAGAATAGGGGATTTTGCCTGAGATTTCTTCCACATTTGAATGTGGATAATGTGGATAATGTGGAAAGGTGAAATTGTTTATATATTATCGGAAACTAGAAAAATGGCGAATTTTATGGAAAAATGATGTATCACAGGGATAAATGAAGTCGAATTATGTAAAGTGACTTGTACACATATAAGTCCACATATTTAAGCGGATAAAAATGTGTATAACAATGTGGATAATGTGGATAAGTCACTCAAATACGCATAAATATGCGTAATACAAAGGGGGATAAATTGTTTATAACTTTTTTCAAAGAATCCTGGCATTCAGTAAAATCCTGCATTTACAATAGAAAAATCCCCGGCAATAAGCCGAGGACTTTAACAATCATCTAATATTAAGAAAAAATCTTATAATCTGCCTGTATTATTTACCAAGCAGCTGCTCTCCGATATTTACGACATCTCCCGCACCCATAGTGATGAGCAAATCACCTTCCTGACAGTTAGAAAGAAGATAATTCTCAATCTCGTCAAATGTCGGGAAGTATTCACATGGAGTTCCAAGTTCCTGAATTCGTTTCTGCAGATCCTCAGAGGAAATACCAAGAGTATCTGTTTCTCTTGCAGCATAAATATCTGCAACCACTACATGGTCTGCCAGACTCAGTGCCTTGGCGAATTCCGGAAGGAGCGCTTTGGTACGTGTATATGTATGAGGCTGGAATACGCACCATAATTTCTTGTGTGGATAATTGTGCGCTGCATGAAGAGTAGCCTCGATCTCTGTCGGATGATGTGCATAATCGTCTACGATAGTAACGCCTGCAACTTCACCTTTATACTGGAAACGGCGGTCTGTTCCTGTGAAGCTTCCAAGTCCCTTAATGATCACTTCTTCGGAAAGACCAAGAAGATGACCAAGAGCGATAGCTGCCAGAGCATTGGAAACATTGTGGATGCCCGGCACTTTCAGGTAATAGCTGCCAACTTTTACACCATTACGAAGAACAGAGAAGGATGCATGTCCATATTTATCATAAGTGATATCAGCTGCCTGATAATCGGCATCGTGTTCCAGACCGTAAGTGATCACATTACATGGAAGATCGCGGATAATGTCTTCATATTTAGGAGTATCTGCGTTAATGATCAGTGTGCCGTCAGCAGGAAGAAGTTCTGCAAAACGACGGAAAGAATGACGAATGTCATCAATATCCTTAAAGAAATCCAGATGGTCAGCATCCATGTTCAGGATAATACTGATCTTCGGAAAAAAGCTCAGGAAGCTGTTTGTATATTCACAGGCTTCTGTGACAAATGTTTCAGATTCGCCAACCCGGATATTACCGCCGATAGCCGGAAGGATACCGCCGACACTGATCGTAGGATCACAGTCTCCTGCAAGAAGGATATGAGATACCATAGAGGTTGTGGTAGTTTTTCCATGAGTTCCGGAAATAGCGATCGGTGTATCATAATTTCGCATGATCTGTCCGAGAAGTTCTGCACGTGTAAGCATAGGAAGTCCTTTTTCCTTTGCACAGGCAAATTCCGGATTGTCAGGATGGATAGCTGCAGTATATACGACAACATCTACGTTGTCTGTGATATTTGAGGCACGCTGACCGTAGTAAACAGTAGCTCCTTTTTGCTCAAGTGCCTGAGTAAGAGGGCTGGATTTGGAGTCTGAACCGGAGATAACAAAGTCTTCTCCGAGAAGAATCTCAGCCAGTCCGCTCATACTGATTCCGCCGATACCGATAAAGTGTATATGAAGTGGTTTATGAAAATCTATCTGATACATTCTATAATCTCCTTATTAAATATATTTAAGTTACTACTCACACACCACTATCCCGCGAGATGTTTTGACATAAAAATGCTAAAATTCCGAGATATACTGTGCGAATTTATGCGAATAGCATAAATAAGTTTGCGAAGCAAACGATACTCTTTGGGCCTTGCGCAAGGAGGTTCATATTTCCTGCATCGCGAAGCGTGTTACTGAGAACAGAGTGAACAGTAACATATTTAACTCATTATACTCCCTGTGCCTGAAAATGAAAAGAGCTTCTTTAAGTATGTCCTACATGATAAAAAAATACAAAAAACGACAATATATATATAAAAAGTGCATAATTATATAGGGAGAAACACAGCAAACAAATGAAAAAACGTGTGCAAAAATAATAAAAAAAATAAATATATCAAACAAAAATTGTAAATAATGTTCACTATCGGGGGAAAATGTGCTATAATTAAATAATCATAATTACAACAAGAGGTGATTGCATGATTAAGAAAGAAATGATAGCCATGCTTCTAGCTGGCGGCCAGGGCAGCAGACTGGGTGTACTGACAGAAAAAGTAGCAAAACCTGCAGTTTCTTTTGGCGGAAAATACCGCATCATAGATTTTCCGTTAAGTAACTGCATTAATTCGGGTATCGATACAGTAGGCGTATTAACACAGT
Source organism: Blautia sp. CGZ-1-C1 (assembly GCF_056504575.1). NCBI lineage: Bacteria > Bacillati > Bacillota > Clostridia > Lachnospirales > Lachnospiraceae > Blautia > Blautia sp. CGZ-1-C1. The sequence continues at coordinate 23,899 of NZ_JBWLUT010000102.1, read as the reverse complement.
ATCAGCCTCTCAGGCTTAATACACATATTGGCATCGGTATTCCGTGGGATCTTGACAGAAATGAAGGTGGTGTAACAGTACTTCCACCTTACGAGAAGAGTACCAGCAGTGAGTGGTATACAGGAACGGCCAATGCGATCTTCCAGAACATGGATTATATGGAACAGTATAACCCGGATTACGTTCTGATCTTATCCGGTGACCATATCTATAAGATGGATTACGAAGTGATGCTTGATTTCCATAAAGCGAATAAAGCGGACGTGACAATTGCCTGTATGCCGGTTCCTATTGAGGAAGCAAGCCGTTTTGGTATCATGGTAACAGATGAGATGGGAAGAATCACAGAGTTCGAAGAGAAACCGGAGCATCCAAGCAGTAATCTGGCATCCATGGGTATCTATATTTTCAGCTGGCCTGCTTTAAAAGAAGCGCTGATGACTTTGAAGGATCAGAGCAGCTGTGACTTTGGTAAACATGTTCTTCCATATTGTAAGGAGAAAGGTGAGAGACTTTTTGCCTATGAATACAATGGATACTGGAAGGACGTAGGAACACTTGGCTCTTATTGGGAAGCCAATATGGAACTGATCGATATCATTCCGGAATTTAATCTGTACGAAGAATTCTGGAAGATTTATACAAAGGGAGATATCATCCCGCCGCAGTATATTTCCGCAGAAGCTGTTACTGACAGATGTCTGATCGGAGAGGGTGCGGAGATTTACGGAGAAGTACATAATTCAGTAATCGGACCGAATGTTGTGATCGGAAAGGGCAGTGTGATCCGCGATTCTATCATTATGCGTAACTCAACGATCGGAGAGGGCGTACAGATGGATAAAGCAATCATTGCCGAGGATGTTACGATCGGAAATAATGTTGTATTGGGATGCGGAGAGGAAGCACCGAACGTGCTGAAACCAGCAGTATATTCATTTGGAATCGCTACTGTCGGTGAGCGCAGTGTGATTCCGGATAATGTAAGAATTGGCAAGAATACAGCAATATCAGGAATTACTACACCTGAGGATTATCCGGATGGTGAGCTGGCCGGCGGACAGGTAATTGCAGCAAAGGACGGTGACAAATAATGAGAGCAATAGGTATTATTTTGGCAGGCGGTAATAATAACCGCATGAGAGAATTATCAAATAAGAGAGCGATTGCGGCAATGCCGATAGCCGGAAGCTACAGGAGCATTGACTTCGCACTGAGCAACATGGCAAGTTCTCATATCCAGAAAGTTGCTGTTCTGACACAGTACAATGCCCGTTCCCTGAATGAACATTTAAGTTCATCCAAATGGTGGGATTTCGGACGAAAACAGGGTGGTCTTTTTGTATTTACACCTACCATCACAAAGGAGAACAGCCTCTGGTATCAGGGAACAGCAGATGCAATCTATCAGAACCTGCAGTTCCTTAAGAGTAGTCATGAGCCATATGTTGTAATTGCATCTGGAGATTGTATCTATAAGATGGACTACAATAAAGTTCTTGAATATCATATTGCCAAACGTGCAGACGTTACAGTTGTATGTACTACCTGTGATGATCCAAATGAAATTGAGAGATTTGGTGTTCTGCGCATGAACGAAGACTGCAGGATTGAAGAATTTGAAGAGAAACCAATGGTTTCTTCCTATAATACAATTTCAACAGGTATTTACGTTATCCGCAGAAGACAGCTGATCGAGCTTATCGAGAGAGCTGCACAGGAAGGACGTCATGATTTCGTCCAGGATATCCTGATCCGTTATAAGAATCTTAAGAGAATCTACGGATATAAGATTGATAAATACTGGAGCAATATTTCTACAGCAGAAGCATATTACAAGACAAACATGGATTTCCTGAAACCGGAGATCAGAAATTATTTCTTCAAACAGGAACCAACGATTAAGACAAAGATTGATGACCTGCCACCTGCAAAATATAATCCGGGAGCACAGGTTAAGAACAGCCTGGTTGCCAGCGGATGTATCATTAACGGTACGGTAGAGAATTCCGTTCTTTTTAAAGACGTATTTGTAGGAAATAACTGCGTTATTAAGAACTCTGTGATTTTAAACAATGTATATCTGGGCGATAATACCCATATTGAGAACTGCATTGTTGAAAGCCGGGATACTATTCGTGCAAATTCGTATTACTGCGGCGAGGGAGAAGTGAAGATCGTCGTGGAGAAAAATGACAGATATGTATTATAAGTAAAAAGCCGGATAGATTCGGTAAAATCGAAAGGAGCTAATATATCATGAATATTACTGACGTGCGTGTGAGAAAGGTAGCAAAAGAAGGAAAGATGAAGGCAGTTGTTTCCATTACAATTGACGATGAATTTGTAGTACATGATATTAAGGTAATTGAAGGAGAAAAAGGATTATTTATCGCTATGCCAAGCCGCAAGGCAACTGACGGAGAATATCGCGATATCGCGCACCCGATCAATTCCGGAACACGTGACAGAATCCAGACAATTATTCTGGAGAAATACCAGGAAGTCATGGACGCAGAGCCAGAAGAAGCAGTGGCTGCAGAATAACTGGTAAAGAATAAACGTGAAATACTGAAAATAGGTTAAGAGGAACAGGCATTGTCTCAGAGATGAGATGGTGTCTGTTTTTTGCGTGATAGAAATTTGCCGTGATATCCTGTTAAAAAAGTCCTGTCGTGCGGGCTTCTTTTTTGTAGTATTTAAAATTATGAAATATTACGTAATTATTACAGAAGTTAATAAAAAGTGTTGATTTTTTTACGAAATATGTTATACTGGACTTCAGATTAACGAGAAAGGTGATTAATTTATGAAGAAAAAAGTTTTTTCATTACTGCTGGCAGCAATGCTTACTTTTTCCATGGGAACAACTGCATATGCAACAGAAGATGCTATAGCTGATATGCAGGCTCAGAAACAGGAAGCAGAAGCCGGACTTGCTCAGGCACAGGCGAACATTGACAGCCTTGAGAGCAAGAAGCAGGAGCTGGAGAACTATCTGTCTGATTTAAATACACAGTATGAAGATCTGACCAATGCAATCTCAGAACTCAGCATACAGGCGGGAGAGAAAGAGAATGAACTGAATCAGCTTCACACAGAATTAAAGAAAGCAAAGAAAGCGTTAAATAAACAGTATGACGATATGAAACTTCGTATCCAGTATATGTATGAGAATGGCGGCACATCTGCACTGACAACATTGCTGTCATCTAAAGACCTGTCAGAGTTTCTCAACAATGCCGAGAACGTTGCAAAGATTTCGCAGTATGACAGAAATATGCTGGAGAAATGCGAGAACCTCCAGAATACAATAAAGGATCAGGAAACTACTGCAAAAGAGGAGAAAGCTTCTATTGATGAACTCCTTGCAGAAAGAGCATCCAAGCAGCAGGAGGTTCAGGAACTTGCGGCAAGTACCAGCGATAATATCTCTTCTTATGTAAGTCAGATCAGCGCCAGCCAGGAAGAGGCAGCAGCACTGACAGCAGAGATTAATAATGCGGACAACAGCATTGCCCGGCTGGTACAACAGGCAGAAGAAGAGAAAGCTGCCAGAGAAGCAGCTCAGGCGCAGGCCGAGGCAGAAGCAACGGCAGCACAGGAACAGAGCGAAGAAGAGAACTCCGATTCTGAAGATTACGAAGAAGATTCCTATGATACAGAGGAGTCAGGAGATACATATTCAGAGGAGGAATCGTCAGAAGATACAGTTTCAGAAGATTCTTATAGCGAAGACAGTGATTCTTCTTATGAAGAAAGCACAGACAGCAGTGAAGATACATCTGACAGTTCTGCATCAGATGACAGCCAGTCATCTTCAGAGAGCGCAGACTCCAGTCAGGGAAAATACCTCGGTAACTTTACACTGACTGCATATTGCAACTGCGCACAGTGCTGTGGCACAGCAGGCAACCTGACAGCCAGCGGAACAGTTCCGACAGCAGGACGTACAGTAGCTATGGCAGGCGTTCCGTTCGGAACACAGCTTCTGATCAACGGAAACGTCTATACAGTAGAAGATCTGGGAACTCCTTACGGACATGTAGATATTTTCTTTAACAATCATTCTGATGCATTAAGCTTTGGACTCCAGTCAGCAGAAGTTTATCAGCTGAATTAATTATAAAAATATTCAACAAAAAGAACTCTGATCAAACAGGGTTCTTTTTGCATTGATGAAATTGTTACTATTTTATTGGATTTATTAAGATAAAGTCAGGGATAAAATATCTTTTGGCTCTGTGTATTATATGGGGGAAATAAATGAGGATCTGTGGTTTTAATAAAACAACATTATTAGATTATCCGGGAAAAGTAGCCAGTACCATATTTCTGGGAGGCTGCAATTTCCGCTGTCCATTTTGCCAGAACAGTGTGCTGGTAACAGCGCCTGGGGAACAGCCGGATTATGCCCAGGAAGAACTTCTGGCATTCTTACAAAAGAGAAAAGGCATTCTTGACGGTGTCTGTATCTCAGGCGGTGAGCCGACCCTGTCTGACGGGCTGGAAGAATTTATAGTGAAGATAAAAGAACTGGGATATGCTGTCAAACTGGACACGAATGGTTCACGTCCGGAGATAGTGAAACATCTGGCAGAGGCAGGACTGATTGATAAGGTGGCGATGGATATTAAGGCCTGTCCCGATAATTATAGAAATCTGACAGGAATTGAGAAACCAGACATGGACAGCATCTTTGAGACAGCGGACTTTTTGCTTCATGGAAAACTGGACTATGAATTTCGGACTACAGTTGTGCGGGAACTGCATACGCAGAAAGATTTTGAAGAAATTGCAGAGTGGCTTAAGGGAGCGAAAGAATATTACCTCCAGGCCTATAAGGACTCGGACGGAGTCCTGAGACCTGGATATGAAAGTTACACTTTTGAAGAACTTCAGGGCTTTCAGAAGATTCTTCAGAAGACAATTTTATCGGTGGGAATCCGGGGCATCGATTAAACGATACCAGTAGCCGCCGCGAGCTTTTGACATTTCTATATAATCGCTTTCTTTGAAATACGGAAAACCAAACATATTTGCCATAAAACGCTCCTGCTGATTATAACTGCCCGGAACACCCAGAATATATTGCCCATTATTTTTCTGCCCCAAAAGCAAATGCCCGAAATTATAATGTCCATACTGGATAAAACGGTTATTGCGCAGTGTACAGTATTGACGCGGGAAACGCTTTAGATCATTAAGATGAATTTTCCATGCTGTTGCAATTTCGCCATCTGAGAATGGGGAAAACTCGGAAGAAGTTTTGCGATTTTGGGGATTTACTGGGGGTGTGGAAGGCGAAACTTTCTTGGGCAAACTACTCTTTTGTTGTGAAGACAGTATGTTGGAGTCAGATTCTTTGGAGTTCTCTTTGAGGGCATTAAATGTCTGTGTAAGTGGCTGCGAAGCAACAGAATCAGGGGTGCTTTTAGATATTTCGCCTTCATTTATAGCATTCTTGGAAGAATCGACAGATACAAAAGAAGTATTCGGTTTATTAAGATTTATGTGATCTGGAAAAACTGTAGATGTATTATTCTCTGGGGCATTTACAGATTTTGAGGCCTCTGTGAATGTATCCGGTGATTTTGTATGTATTTCAGAAACTTCGGGTGGCATTGAGATTTCTTGTATAGTGGCAGTGAAAGAAGAATCAGAAATGTTAGCAGGAGCAGAAACATTTAAACTTGTGTCAATATTGTCGGAGTTTATATTTTCCATATTGGGTGAAGATTCATCGATAGGCGCATCTGATGTGTGTGAAATCTCATCGACAGGACTATCTGATGTACGTGAAGTTTCTACTTTCAACTCGCGGAAATTTTCAGGCCGGATTATCTGGTCATCCCATTCTGTGCCAAAGAATCCGCCATTATCAGTAATAATAACCATACCGCCCATCTTTCCAAGCGCTATGCCAGACTCATTCATATTCAAGGCATCTGTTATGATCAGGCATTCGATAATTTCTTTCTCTGTCTCACAGCTATCCAGAAGGATACCATTGATCAGTCCATCCTTTCGCGTAAATCCATAAATTCTGCACATTACATTCTCAGGAAGCCCCGGACAATGCAGATGTACCTCAACAGAACATTGCTGATCTTTCACCTCAACTTTAATAAAACCACAGTTACTGCCTTTCTTACCATTTTCGTAGTCATATACATATGCGATAAAACGCCGATATCCAGCCAAAATCTTCCCTCCGTAAAACCAGATTCAATAATGTATATGACCATGATAAAAAAATATTCGAAAAAATTAAAAAAATTTGAAAAAATCTATTGACAAACTGCGATTTTATTAATATAATATCACTTGCATTGACGAAGCGTGGCTCAGTTTGGTAGAGCGCTGCGTTCGGGACGCAGAGGTCGTGGGTTCGAATCCCGTCGCTTCGACTAGCATAAAACAGCGAAAGTGCCAGAGAAATCAAGGTTCTCGGCACTTTCTTTTTTTATCTCATTTCCTTCAGTTTGTCCAGTTCATGAATTTTTGCAAGCTTTTCACGAATTTTTACAGCCAATTCCAATGAACAGTAACTGCGAATATCCGATTGACTGCAAAAATTTTGTAAATGGGTTGATTTTATAATAGATTTTTGCTATCGTTATTTCAAACGAAAAAGCTTGCTATATTTTGGCTTTGGGTAAGCTTCAACGTATAAAGTTACATTTCAATTTGCTTGGGTTAAGAAACTCCGGGCTTTTTTTATGTTAAAAATGGGAAAGGAAGGCAGAGCTTGACAGATCAGGAACGTTTTATGAAAGAAGCTATCCGCCAGGCAAAGAAAGCGGAGGCTTTGGAAGAAGTACCAATTGGCTGTGTAATCGTATATGAAGGAAAGATTATTGCACGCGGATATAATAGGAGAAATACAGATAGAAACACACTCTCTCATGCAGAGTTGAATGCAATCCGAAAAGCCAGTAAAAAGCTTGGTGACTGGCGGTTAGAGGGGTGCACGATGTACGTGACACTGGAACCATGTCAGATGTGTTCCGGGGCGCTTGTGCAGTCCAGAATTGATGAAGTTGTGATTGGCTGTATGAATGCTAAGGCAGGCTGTGCGGGTTCAGTTATGAATCTTCTGCAGGTAGAGGGGTTTAATCATCAGGTAAAAATTACGCAGGGGGTTTTGGAAGAAGAATGTTCCACAATGCTGTCTGATTTCTTCAAAAGGCTTCGTGAGAAAAAGAAACAGGAAAAAGCAACGCGAAAATTAGAACAGGAGAGGCTTGAGGCGAAAGAATGAAAAGAGATACAACAAATGATATGACAATCGGCAATCCGGTGAGTCTGATCATAAAATTTATGATTCCCATGTGTCTGGGAAATCTTTTCCAGCAGTTTTATAACATTGCGGACTCGATCGTTGCCGGAAAATTTATCGGCGTAAATGCACTTGCGGCAATTGGAAGCACCGGTTCGCTGATGTTCTTTGTAACAGGCTGGCTGAATGGGCTTAGCAGTGGGTTTGCGATTATTGTAGCCCAGATGTTCGGAGCGAAAAAATTTGACAGGATGCGCCATTATGTTGCCATGTCCATTTACCTTATGGCTGCATTTTCCATTGTTATGACAATAGGATTCAGTCTTGCGAACAAACCAATTCTGCATCTGATGAATTCGCCGGAAGAGGTATTTGGTGATGTAACTGCATATATGGGAATTATTTATGCAGGTCTTATTATCACAGGTGCATACAATGCACTTGCTGCTTTCCTGCGTGCGTTGGGTGACTCCAAGTCACCACTGTATTTCCTGATCATTTCGGCTGTGATCAATGTTATTCTGGATGTAGTTTTCATCGTAGTTTTTGGAATGGGTGTAGAAGGATGTGGATATGCCACAGTGATCGCACAGGGAATTTCGGCAGTGTGCTGCCTGATTTATATTGTAAAAAGATTTCCAATCCTTCATCTGGAGCGGAAGGATTTTGAGATATGCTGGGGCAGTTTCGGCAGGCTTCTGAAGCTTGGAATTCCTATGGGATTGCAGTTCTCGATTACAGCAATCGGAACCATTATTGTGCAGAGTGCGGTCAATATTTACGGACCTGTACATATGGCCGGATTCTCTGCTGCCGGTAAGATCCAGAATATTTTTGCCACAGTATTTACATCCTTTGGTGCGACTATTGCAACCTATGTGGGACAGAATCGTGGCGCCGGTAAAATGGATCGTGTGAAACTGGGCGTGCGCTATACACAGTTGATGATCTGGGGATGGAGTATCTTTGTCATGCTCCTGATGTTTTTCTTTGGAAAATATCTGACCTACCTTTTCGTAGATCCATCAGAGCAGAATGTAGTGCAGGTATCTGTCACATATTTCAGAACAGTGTTCTGGGCTTATCCATTTCTTGGAAGTATCTTTTTGTATCGAAATACCCTTCAGGGAATGGGATACGGACTTGTACCAATGCTTGGAGGCGTATTCGAACTGGCGGCAAGAGCAGGAATCGTTGTACTGATCGCGGGACATACGTCTTTTGCAGGAGTCTGTATGGCTGATCCTGCAGCCTGGATCGCCGCACTTGTACCATTAGTTCCATATTATTTTCATGTGATGAAGAAATACAAAAACAAAAGCCGTGTACAGGCTGTAGAAGATTAAAGAAAAAAGCATTCAGGAGATTATCGTAAAGATAAAATCCAGAATGCTTTTTATTTCATATGATGACTCACATCATGAATATTCTTTTTTGCGCGCCGCACTTCGGAATGGTCCCACAGACGTTACCTCTACAGTTAACTCAGCCCAGGCACCCTTACGGCACACAAGAGCTTCTGCTTAGTGCTGCTACATTCCTGTCCTGACACGGTTCACAGATTCCTGTTGCGTAAGACCCAAACGTCAACGCCACTTATAGAGGGCAGCTCCACAGGATACAAGCCTCAGATTGGCATCACCCCTGCTGTAGCGGATTGCAGGTACAGGGCACCGCTATCTCCCCGGCTGCGCACTCTTGATTATATAGGCGGGGACTGGGTTTGTCAATAGAAAATCCTTCGTGTGAGAGATTTTCTGAATATAGAGTGTTACTGTTCACTCCGTTCCCAGCAACACGCTTCGCGATGCACAGAATTTATGCTAATCGCATAAATTCGCGCGGTATGTCTCGGGATTTTGGCATATTCATGCCAAAACGCCTCGCGGGATAGTGGCGTGTGAACAATAACAATATAGAAACTATGGATAAAATTATATGAATATTTACAGGCTTTACACATCTTAAAAATACCGCTACAATATTTACAAAGTCTGATTTACTGGCCTGCAGAATAAGAATATGTTGAAAGACAGTGTTTACAGGTGAATTATCAAGTTGTCGAATAAAATATGTAAGGGGTGAAAATGAAATGGGAAGCTATTTGAATCCAGGGGGTGGATTATTTAGTACCTGCCGGCGCTCTAAGATATATGTAGATAAAAGCGGTCTGATTTCTAAAACAAATGATGTATTAGGGACGGAACAGAGATTTGTATGTGTGAGCCGTCCAAGACGATTTGGAAAGTCGATGGCAGCCAATATGCTTGCGGCATATTATGGCAGGGGCGAGGATACGGAAGAACTTTTTGCTGATCTGAAAATCAGGGAAGTGGAAAGTTTCCGGAAGCATTTGAACCAGTATGATGTAATTCGGATAAATATGCAGGAGTTTCTGAGTATAACTCATGATATGGATGAAATGCTGTCTATGCTGCAGAAACGTCTGCTTCGTGAATTAAAGAAACAATACCCGGAGTATATTGATGGTGATTATCTGATTTTTGCAATGAAAGATGTGTTTTCCAGTACAAAACACCCATTTGTAATTCTGATTGATGAGTGGGACTGCGTCTTCAGGGAATTTAAACAAGACACGAATGCACAGAAGAAATATCTGGATTTTTTACGGGCATGGCTGAAAGATCAGGAATATGTTGCATTGGCATACATGACAGGTATTCTTCCGGTGAAGAAATATGGTTCTCATTCTGCATTGAATATGTTTACAGAATATTCAATGTTAAATCCCAGGGAAATGGCAGAGTTTTTTGGCTTTACAGAAAATGAGGTAAAAGAACTTTGTTTAGAATACAAAAGAAATTTCCAGGAAGCACAGGCGTGGTATGATGGATATGAGCTTGTGACAATGGAAGGTGAAAATAGAAAAACCTATTCTATGTACAGTCCAAAATCAGTTGTAGATGCCATGCTAAGCGGTGTTTTTGACAACTACTGGAATCAGACAGAAACTTATGAAGCGTTAAAGGCATATATCCGATTAAATTTTGACGGCTTGAAAGATTCTGTGATACGAATGCTAGCCGGAGATAAAGTACAGATCAACACAGGAACATTCTCTAATGATATGACTACATTTCAGGGAATGGATGATGTTTTGACTTTACTTGTTCACCTGGGCTATTTAAGTTATCACTGGCCGGATAAAACCGTATCAATTCCTAATAAAGAAGTTTCGCAGGAGTATGTAAATGCAATTAGCACGATGGACTGGAAAGAAGTGATTCAATCTATTGAAGCTTCCAGAAATTTACTGGAGGCACTCTGGCAGCTAAATGCTGAAGCAGTAGCAAATGGCATTGACCAGGCGCATCAGGAAATTTCCATTCTTCAGTATAATGATGAAAATGCGTTAAGTTGTACGATTAGTCTGGCGTTTTATTTTGCAAGAGAATATTATACAATTATCCGGGAATTACCGACAGGAAAAGGTTTTGCAGATCTCTGCTTTATTCCAAGAAGGTTATACGCAGATAAACCGGCTGCGGTAATTGAACTTAAATGGGATAAGAAGGCAGAAGGCGCAATATCGCAAATCAAGAATAAGGGATATGTGGATGCCTTAAAGGATTATCATGGGGATTTGCTGCTGGCGGGGATTAACTATGATAAAAAAACAAAAAAACATACCTGTGTGATTGAAAAATATAATAAATAAGATATCTAAAAAACGAAAGTCCTTGGAGTTTTAAAGCGCTAAGGGCTTTCTTGATGTTTGCTATGCGTTCAGTAATACGCTTTACAAACTTAATTTACGCTAATCATATAAATTCGCGTTGTATGTCTCGGTTTTTCTGTGACCTTCGTTCACAAAAAATACCTCGCGGGATAGTGGTGTGTGAACAGTAACGGTTACTCACAAAAGTTTTCCAACGCTATTGTGTGAAAAGAGTAAATATTATATAATAAACAAAGATAAACTATCATTATTCTGGAAATGGATATGTTAGGGTGTTATAACAAATATTACGGATGGTAACACTTGAATATACGGCGTGTCTTGTAGTGGATATTGATAATTCTTAGTAACTGTTCAGCAGCCTGCCAACTGTGAGAGAGCTGAACAGTTACAATTCTTAAAACACAGAAATGGAGGATACGATCATGATCAAAAGAATAGGTATGCTTACCAGCGGCGGTGACTGTCAGGCACTTAACGCTACCATGCGAGGAGTAGTAAAAGGACTGACAAATAATGTAGACGAATTAGAGGTTTATGGATTTGACGATGGATACAAAGGGCTTATCTATGGGAAATACCGTATGCTCACATCCAAAGATTTCTCCGGAATCCTTACCCAGGGCGGAACAATTCTTGGAACTTCCAGACAGCCGTTTAAACTGATGCGTGTTCCGGATGAGAACGGCCTGGACAAGGTTGAGGCAATGAAGCAGACCTATTACAAACTCTGCCTTGACTGCCTGGTTATCCTTGGTGGAAATGGTACACAGAAAACAGCCAACCTTCTGAGAGAAGAAGGTCTGAACATCATCCATCTTCCGAAGACCATTGATAATGATATTTATGGTACAGACATGACATTTGGATTCCAGAGTGCTGTAAACATTGCGACAAATGCGATTGACTGCATCCATACAACTGCATCCTCACATGGACGTGTATTTATCGTAGAAGTTATGGGTCATAAAGTAGGAAGCCTGACACTTCATGCAGGTGTTGCCGGCGGTGCAGACATTATCCTTATTCCGGAGATTCCATACGATATCAAGAAAGTTACAGAAGCAATCCAGAAACGTGCAAAAGCAGGTAAACGTTTCACAATCCTTGCAGTTGCAGAAGGCGCTATCTCCAAAGAAGATGCGCAGCTCCCTAAGAAGAAATACAAAGAAAAACTGGAAGCAAGAGCAAAGAAATATCCGTCTGTTTCCTATGAGATCGCAGATCAGATCTACAAAGAACTTGGAAATGAAGTACGTGTCACAGTTCCCGGACATACACAGAGAGGTGGAGAACCTTGTCCATATGACCGTGTTCTTTCTACAAGAATTGGTGCAGGCGCAGCACAGGCAATCATTGACGGCGAGTATGGCGTAATGATCGGTGTGGTAAACGGAAAGATTAAACGTGTACCGCTTGAAGAATGCGCAGGCAAACTTAAAATGGTATCACCAAAAGACCAGCTGGTACTTGCTGCCAAACAGATCGGTATCAGCTTTGGCGACTGATGAAATATATGTCCGGTATTGAAACAGTACTTGACTGAAAGATACCTTTTCATATAAGATATTAAAGTGTAAAAAAGACCGCCGCGGGAATTTTTCCGCGGCGGCTGTGATAATAAGATATGAGATAGTTATATGATAGGAGTTTGTTCATGAGTTACACTGCTCTTTACAGAAAATTCAGACCGGATAATTTCGCAGATGTCAAAGGCCAGGATCACATCGTGACCACCCTGACAAATCAGATCAAACACAACCGGATTGGCCATGCATATCTGTTTTGCGGAACGAGAGGAACCGGTAAAACAACAGTAGCCAAAATTCTGGCGAAAGCAGTCAACTGTGAACATCCCGTAAATGGCAGCCCATGCAATGAATGTGCCATGTGTAAAGCAATTCAGGCAGGGACTGCAATGAATGTGATCGAGATTGATGCTGCATCAAACAATGGTGTAGACAATATCCGAGAGATCAGAGAAGAGGTTTCTTACCGCCCGACAGAGGGTAAATATAAAGTATACATCATAGACGAGGTTCATATGCTTTCCACAGGTGCATTCAATGCCCTGCTGAAAACACTGGAAGAACCGCCGTCTTACGTTATGTTTATCCTTGCAACAACAGAGGCGCACAAGATTCCTATCACGATTTTATCCAGATGCCAGAGGTATGATTTCCACAGAATTACCATAGATACGATCGCAGCCAGACTGGATGAACTTCTTAAGGTCGAAGGTGTAACTGCTGAGGAAAAAGCAGTCCGCTATGTGGCGAAAGCAGGGGATGGCTCTATGCGAGATGCGTTGAGCCTTCTTGACCAGTGTATCGCTTTTTACCTTGGACAGGAACTTACCTATGATAAAGTTCTGGAAGTTCTGGGTGCTGTTGATACTGAAGTGTTCAGTAAACTTTTGCGTAAAGTAATTCAGGGGGATGTGACAGGTTCTATCCATATCTTGGAGGAACTGATCGTAGGCGGCAGGGAACTGAGCCAGTTTGTAGGAGATTTTACATGGTATATGAGAAATCTTCTTCTGGTAAAGACTTCTGAGAATCCGGAGGAAGCGATTGACGTTTCATCTGAGAATATGAAGCTTCTGAAAGAAGAGAGCACGATGCTGGAAGCGGAGACGCTGATGCGTTACATCCGAATCTTTTCAGATCTTTCTAATCAGATACGATACGCAACGCAGAAGAGAGTTCTTGTGGAAATCGCACTGATCAAATTGTGCCGTCCTGCGATGGAAACAAATCTGGATTCTGTTCTGGACAGACTTCGTGTGCTGGAACAGCGGATAGATGAGCGCCCGGTGCAGCAGGGAACATCTGCGACAGGAGCGGATACCGCTGTAACTGCTACAGCAGCTAAGAAAGCTCCGGCAAAAGCGGCACCGGAGGATCTGCAGAAGATCGTGGCGGGCTGGAGAGTGATCACAGGTCAGACAACAGGGATGTTTAAACAGATGCTGCAGAAATCTGTTCCAAAATATAATGGAGAAACAGGAGAGCCGATTCTTTATGTGGAGTTTCAGGATTTCCTCGGACAGTCTTATGTAGATAATCCGGAAGCAAAGAAAGAACTTCAGGATATCATCATTGCCCAGACAGGAAAGACAGTAGAAATCCAGATGCTGGTAGCAAATCAGCATCAGCATACGAATCTGGCGAACATCACAGTGGATCAGGTAATAAAAGATAACATCCATATGGATGTTGTTATAGAAGAAGACCCTGATGAACCGCTGGAATAATTAATGATATTTGAAGAATTGTGGGAGCAGCATAGCTGCGGAACAATTCGTAATATCAAAAATATGTAGAATAAAGGAGGATACCACAATGGCAAAACGTGGAGGATTCCCGGGAATGGGTATGCCGGGAAATATGAATAATCTTATGAAACAGGCGCAGAAAATGCAGCGCCAGATGGAAGAGAATCAGAAAGCACTGGAAGAGAAAGAATTCACAGCTACAGCAGGTGGCGGAGCTGTAGAAGTAACCATCTCCGGTAAAAGAGAAGTTACAAAAGTAAAACTTCAGGAAGAGGTTGTAGATCCTGATGATATCGAAATGCTGGAAGACCTGATCATTGCAGCAACAAACGAGGCACTTCGCAAAGTTGAAGAAGAATCCACAGCCGTTATGTCAAAACTGACAGGCGGCCTTGGCGGCCTTGGCGGGGGCCTTCCATTCTGATGGAATACTACAGCAGTCATATCAATAAGCTGATCGAGCAGCTTTCCCATCTTCCGGGAATCGGGGCAAAATCAGCACAGAGGCTGGCATTTCACATCATGAACATGCCGAAAGACCAGGTAGACCAGCTTACTTCATCGATCATCAATGCCAGAGAGAATGTGCAGTATTGCAAATGCTGCTACACGCTTACAGACAGAGAAATCTGCCCGATCTGCAGTAATGATAAACGAGATCATTCCATAATCATGGTCGTAGAGAATACCAGAGATCTTGCCGCATATGAGAAAACCGGCAAATTCGACGGTGTTTATCATGTACTTCATGGTGCAATCTCACCTATGCTTGGAATCGGGCCGGATGATATCAAGCTGAAAGAACTCATGCAGCGTCTGACGAAAGATGATGTAAAAGAAGTGATCGTTGCCACAAACTCCAGTCTGGAGGGCGAGACAACAGCAATGTATATCAGCAAACTGATCAAACCTACCGGTATCAAAGTAAGCAGAATCGCAAGCGGCGTTCCTGTAGGTGGTGATCTGGAGTACATTGATGAAGTAACTTTACTGCGTGCTCTCGAGGGACGCGTAGAACTTTAAAAGTTATTGCAGATGAAGTAACTTTTGAAATCTGGTAAAAGGAGGAGCAACTTTGTCAAAAAAGAAAGCAACTTCTTCTGAAGTGGCAGAGAAAGCTGGCGTATCCCAGGCAACGGTATCGATGGTCCTGAATAAGAAATACAATGTTTCTTTTTCCAGAGAGACAGTAGAGAAGGTAGAACAGGCAGCCCGGGAATTGGGTTATCAGCTTCCCAGCCGCAAAAACAAAAAAGACAGCAAGAAGGAAAAACTGATCGTTGTCTTTTGCCCAACTCTGACAAGTCCATACTATGTGCTGCTCCTTCAGGGAGTAGAGGCAGTAGCGAACAAGCAGGGATATGGCGTCTTTATCTGCAATACACAGAGAGATGCCCGCCTGGAGGAGAAATACCTTCGCATGATGCATACCATTCAGCCTCAGGGAATCATCTACAGCTGCAATCCAAATCCGGACTTTCAGCAGCAGGTGGAACAGCTGGCGCAGACGATTCCTCTTGTTATCATCAGTAACAAAGAGAAAACTACTACGGTAGATGCCATCAATCAGGATAATACAGTAGTGGGAAAAATGATGGCCAGGCATCTGCTTGATCTGGGACACAGAGATGTGGCATTTATCACGCCGCCTCTGACCAGAAGACAATGGCAGAGAAGTAAACGTGTAAATGGTTTTGTAAAGGAATTTGAGAAAGAAGGCCTGAAGGAGCATGTGATCATAAAGGCAGCAGATGAGTCTATTGACTCAAGAATTCCACGAATGGATACAGAATATTCCATGGGCTACCAGCTTACCATGGAACTTTTGGAAGAGGGAAGGGAATTCACTGCGATTGCCGGTCAGAATGACATGATGGCAATTGGGGCGCTGGATGCACTTCATGAGGCAAAGATTCATGTGCCGAGGGATGTCTCGGTAATCGGATGTGACAATATTTTTTATTCCAGCATCCGGAGAATTTCTCTCACGACCATCGATCATTTTGTAGCACTTAAAGGCCAGGATGCGTGTGACATTATTATCCGCAAGATTGATACAAGGGAGCGGGCGCTGACAGATTCAGCGCCGATCAGTCTTTATAATATTGAATACACGCCCAAGCTCATATCCAGACGCACAACCGGATATGCGAAAATCCGGAAAAACCCTTCCGGGAAAAATTAATTAAATACGCCGTAGAAAATTATTAATAATAATTTGGAACTTCAAAACCAAACTGCAGATAAGATATACCGTAGAAATACGATTCAAAGACGGATTGACTATAATTTATCAAGGAAATCAGTATTAATAAAAAATATAATTATTAATAAGAAAATTATTAATAATTATTCATGCGCTTGACCTTCCTCAGAAGTTTGCTATAATGAAATCATCAAACGAACGAACGCTTGGAATGAGCAAAAACAGGAGGGTTTATAATCATGAAATTTTTTATTGACACAGCAAAAGTAGAAGATATTAAAGCAGCTAACGATATGGGTGTAATCTGTGGTGTTACTACAAACCCATCTCTTATCGCAAAAGAAGGAAGAGATTTCAACGAAGTAATCAAAGAGATCACATCTATCGTAGACGGACCGATCAGTGGTGAAGTTAAAGCTACAACAACAGACGCTGAAGGCATGATCAAAGAAGGCCGTGAGATCGCAGCAATCCATCCAAACATGGTTGTTAAGATCCCTATGACAGTAGAAGGTCTGAAAGCAGTTAAAGTTCTTTCAGCAGAAGGAATCAAAACAAACGTTACTCTGATCTTCACAGCTAACCAGGCACTTTTGGCTGCAAGAGCTGGTGCTACTTATGTATCTCCATTCCTTGGAAGACTTGATGATATTTCCACAAGAGGTGTAGATCTGATCCGTGAGATCGCTGAGATCTTCGAAGTAGCTGGAATCGAAACAGAGATCATCGCTGCAAGCGTAAGAAATCCGATCCATGTAACAGACTGCGCACTTGCTGGTGCTGATATCGCAACAGTTCCGTACAGTGTAATCGTACAGATGACAAAACATCCTCTGACAGATGCAGGTATCGTGAAATTCCAGAACGATTATAAAGCAGTATTCGGCGAATAAGGAGAATTTACCATAATGGAAAAATTAGAACTTCAGAAAATTGCAAACGAAGTCCGCAAAGACATCGTTACAGCAGTACACGCTGCAAAAGCAGGACATCCGGGCGGATCTCTGTCTGCAGCAGATGTATTCACATACTTATATTTTGAAGAAATGAATATTGATCCTAAGGATCCTAAGAAAGCGGATCGTGACCGTTTCGTACTTTCCAAAGGTCACACAGCACCAGGATATTATTCTGCACTTGCAGAAAGAGGATTTTTCCCGAAAGAAGATTTAAAGACTCTTCGTCATCTTGGATCTTATTTACAGGGACATCCGGATATGAAGCACATCCCGGGTGTTGATATGTCCAGCGGTTCTCTTGGACAGGGAATCTCTGCAGCAGTAGGTATGGCTCTTTCCGCTAAATTAAGCAACGAGAGCTATCGTGTATATACATTATTAGGTGATGGCGAGATTCAGGAAGGCCAGGTATGGGAAGCTGCTATGTTCGCAGGCCACAGAAAACTGGACAACCTTGTAGTAATCGTAGATAATAACGGACTTCAGATCGACGGTAAGATTGACGATGTATGTTCTCCGTATCCGATTGATAAGAAATTTGAAGCATTTAACTTCCATGTAATCAACGTTGCTGACGGAAATGATATGGATCAGTTAAAAGCTGCTTTTGATGAAGCAAAGGCTACCAAAGGAATGCCTACAGCTATCATTATGAAAACTGTAAAAGGAAAAGGCGTTTCCTTCATGGAAAACCAGGCCGGATGGCATGGAAAAGCTCCGAATGACGAGCAGTATGCACAGGCGATGGCAGACTTAGAAAAGGTAGGTGAAGCATTATGTCAGAAGTAAAGAAGATCGCAACAAGAGCAAGCTATGGTGCTGCACTGGTTGAATTAGGTAAGAAACATGAAAACCTGGTCGTTCTGGACGCTGACCTTGCTGCAGCTACTCAGACAGGTGTATTTAAGAAAGAATTTCCGGAGCGTCATATTGACTGCGGCATCGCTGAGTGTAATATGATGGGTATCGCTGCAGGTCTGGCTACAACTGGAAAAGTTCCTTTTGCCAGCACATTTGCAATGTTTGCAGCTGGACGTGCATTTGAGCAGGTTCGTAACTCTATCGCATATCCGAAGATCAATGTTAAGATCGGTGCTACTCACGGTGGAATCTCTGTTGGTGAAGATGGCGCTACTCATCAGTGCTGCGAAGACTTTGCACTTATGAGAGCAATCCCGGGAATGGTTGTTGCATGCCCTTCTGATGATATTGAAGCAAAAGCTATGGTAGAAGCAGCTTACGAGCATGTTGGCCCTGTATACATGAGATTCGGACGTCTTGCAGTTCCGGTTATCAATGACAGACCAGACTATAAATTTGAATTAGGAAAAGGTATTGTCCTTCGTGAAGGAAAAGACCTTACAATTATCGCAAACGGTCTTTGCGTAGCTCCTGCTCTTGAAGCAGCAGAGAAGCTTGCTGCAGACGGCGTAGATGCAAAAGTAATCAACATCCATACAATCAAACCTCTGGACGAGGAACTTGTAGTTGCAGCTGCCAAAGAAACTGGCAAAGTTGTAACAGTAGAAGAGCACTCTGTAATCGGCGGACTTGGCGGAGCTGTATGCGAATGCCTGTCTGAGAAAGCACCTGTACCTGTAAAACGTATCGGTGTAAATGATGTATTCGGAGAATCAGGCCCTGCAGTTGCTCTGCTTGAGAAATATGGTCTTGATGCAGAAGGCATCTACAAACAGATCAAAGAATTCGTATAATTTAAGATTCCCTGTGTGATGGTATCTGCCAGTGAGATTACTGTAGACAGACGGGTAGTCTGGAGCGTTAACTGTTCCAGCATACCGGCAATGTTTACGATGCCTGTGATATGGATATCACCAACAGGTGGAAGTTCCTTTTGAACTCCGGCACCTGGGTATAGTGCGCCATTTGCTATGGTCACATATCCCAGGTGCTTTTTTTGTCCAAGAGATGCGTCTACGGCGATTACCAGCCCGTCAGGGTGAAGAAGTTTTATCTGGCGGGAAATTTTTTCCAGATTCAAAGCATGCACAGGCTCTTTAAGTGTACCGTATATATAAATACCATGAGCATCCAGATGTTCAAAAAGCTGATAACCAACATACGGACCAAGGCAGTCGCCGGTTACACGGTCACTTCCAATACAGAGAAAAATCAGCTCAGACCATCTGGCTGGATGGTGTAGAATACATTTGTTTAAAAGAAAAGCAATTTCCTCCGGGGAGTTGCTTTCTTGCGAGTTTACATAAAATACCATATACCCTCCGTTTACTTTGTAATAAGATGCTGGAATCAAAAAGCTTTGGATCTGTCATCATATTATGAAATCATCACAATTATTTAGCAGAATGGTATCTGCGGTGTATCTGGTACATTGTTTTCGAAATAACTATGATGTACTGCGATATATTTTTGGATTTTGCAACGCTATCTATGTTTCATCATATCCTTCTTCGGAGAAATTTATGCACAGTGCAAAATCTGTCGCCAAATTCTCATAAATCTGCCTTATAATGTGCTAAAATCCGCGATTTACCTGTGTTATTCTGATAGCCGAAGGGGTGATGAGATATGATAGAAGTAATCTATAAGGACGAATCTCAGGAAACACAAAATGGTGAAGAACCATTTGGATTACCCAGAAATATACGTCAGATTGGCCTTGTTGGTGATGATTACAGAATTTATATGGAGGATTATGTGTACACATTTCTGGTAAGACTTGCCAGGGCGGAAAATGCATCAGGAGAACAGCGGGCCAGAGTGGCGATTCTTACAGGAGAGATAAAATGGCGTTCCCAGATCGCTTACCTGTTTATAAAGGGAGCGGTTATGGCAGAAAACATGGATGCAGCGCCAGATCATATAGATTTCTCAAAGGAACAATGGAAACAAATACAGGATGACCAGAAACAATATTTTGACGATCAGGAAATTGTAGGGTGGTTTTTCTCACAGCCCCAGATTACACTGGAAGCGACAGAATTGATGACAAAAGTACATATGAAATATTTTGGCGGGGAAAAGGTTCTGATGCTGATGGAGCCTCAGGAGAGAGAAGATGCATTCTTCCGTTATGAGAATAATGGGATGGCACATTTGGGAGGATATTATCTCTATTATGAAAAAAATCCAGGCATGCAGACGTACATGGTTGATAAAAATAAAGAACTCCAGCCGGATGTACCGGAACATTATGAAGACCAGGCAGTAAAAGATTTCCGCAAAATAATTACAGATAAGAAAGAAAAGAAGAAGGAGTTAGCAGCTCCTTCTGTTTTTTCATATGGATTGACGGCATGCCTGGCAATAGCGGTGCTGACAGTAGGTATGAATTTTTACAGAAACTATCAGAGCGCGGACCGGACAGGGGAAGAAAGCGCAACGGTTTCTTCTGTGATTGTTGAAGAAATAACACCGTCGCCGGCTATCCAGAGTGAAACAGATATGAGTACACAAAACAATACTGATACATCAGAGAATGAAAAAAAGGATTCAGGTACACCAAATAATGCATCTGATGTATCAGGTGATACAGCATGGAATGACCCTCAAGAAAAAAGCAGAACAGATATCCGCAAATTATCCGGTGCAGAGAAACAGACTTCGACAGTACAGGAAGAGACAAAAGTAAAATCGGACAAAACAGAACAGGTTCCAGTGTCAAAAACAGAAAAGTCAGATAAAACAGAACAGATTTACCAACAGGAATCAGATGAGCGTAAAGCACAAAAAAGAGTCAGGGAAGCTGCACAGAAGGAAAACCGTGAGGCGGCGGGACAGATTCATGAGTCTTACGTGATCCAGCCAGGGGACACGCTCTATCAGATATGTATGAACAGATATGGAAATATTGAAGCCCTTAGCCAGCTGTGTCAGTTAAATGGTATGTCAGCAGATGAAACCATTTATCCGGGACAAGTAATTGTATTACCTTAGAAAATTGTGTATAATAGAGGACAAAAAGTTATCAGAATATTGCTGTTTGCCAGTGTACCGACAAGTTGATTCCTGAAATGATCCTGCTGGCACACCGGCACATTGCTTTATAAATAGCTATATCAATTACGCGGTGAACAGTGACACTAAAATATGAAAGTGAGAAATCAGGTAAGGCTAAGATGGCAAATACATTAAAAAAAATTGTAAAAAAGCATAAGAAGAAAAAACTTATGGCAGAAAAACAGAAAATGGCTAAAGCCCAAGGGGTATCAGAGGAGGAGTATGCTGATAATTATGAGCTCAGATTATCCCGCCATAAAAGAAACATAGTCAAAAAGACAGTCATTACAGTAGTGGCGATAGCTGCTGCTGTAACAGCTGTTGGTTTTTATATAGAAAAAAGAAGTTATCATAATTATAAGGTAGTACAGTCCAGTGAACAGGAAGATGTTGTTTCTACAAGCTATATTGAAATGGATGGAGATATCCTTCGATATAGCCCGGATGGAGTCTCACTTGTTTCTGATAAGATGAGTACACTCTGGAGTGAAACTTATCAGATGCAGAATCCGGTGGCTGATGTTAACGGAACGCGTGCGGTAATCGCGGATAAAGATGGAACAACATTGGAAATCTATGATAAATCAGGAAAGACTGGCAGTGTGACAACTTCTTACAGTATCATTAAGGCAAGAGTGTCAAAGAGCGGTCTTGTAGCTGCGATTCTGGATGGCGGAGACGATACCTGGATTGATTTTTACAGTACAGATGGAAGTCTGATTGCTGAAAACCAGACGAAGATAGATGATCCCGGATATCCTCTGGATATTGCTGTGTCAGAAGATGGCGTGGTTATGATGGTAACTTATCAGTTTGTAGACGGCAGCGATACGACCAGCTATGTTGCATTTTATAATTTCGGAGATGTAGGACAGAACGAAGATGACAGAATCGTCAGTGGATACAAATACGAAGGTGTGGTAGTGCCGCAGATTCAGTACCTTTCCAATAATCGTTCGATAGCACTTAAAGACAATGGTTTCACGATTTATCAGGGAAGCCAGATTCCGAAAGAAGTAAAAACAATAGAGACGGATAAGGAAATCGTCAGTACATTTTATGATGATGATATGGTTGGCCTTGTCTTTAAAAATGACAGCAAAGATAAGCAGTATATCATGGAAGTATACAATACTGCAGATGGCAAGCTGAAATTTAAAGAAGATTTTAATATTCCATATACAACGATCAAATTAAGCGGTGGAAATATTTTAATGTATAACAGTTCACAGATGTGCGTTATGAATAGCAGAGGCGTTCAGAAATATCTGGGAAGTGTAGACGGAACGATCAAAGACTTTTTCAAAATAGGGATGAACAGATATCTGCTGGTACTGGATAGTGGGGTAGATGTGATAAAATTGAGTTAGGATGAGCGAAATGACTTTAACATGGGCCGGAGTCATTACAGTACTCCTTCTGGCATTCGCCTGTGTCAGAGGTTATAGACGAGGTCTGATAAAAGAAATTGTTTCGATTGCATGTGTTTTTCTGTCGATGTCTATCGTATGGTTTGTAAACCCATATGTAAACCAGTTTATTCGCGAGAACACATCAATTTATGAGAAGATACAGGATAGCTGTCAGGAATTTGTAGAAGAAAAATATAGTTCGCAGATGAGTAACGGAGAAGAACAGACTACTTTTATAAATGAAATGAATCTTCCGGATCTGATAAGCAGCGGTCTGCTCCAGAATAATAATTCGGATATCTACCGATATCTGGCTGTAAGCACATTTTCGGATTATGTAGCACAATATCTGGCAAGAATGGCAGTGAATGGAATTTCGTTTCTTATTTCACTGGCATTGTCGACGATTCTGATACAAAGTATTACATGGATGCTTAATCTCGTATCAAGGCTTCCGGTGATTCATGGAATGAACAAGATCGCAGGAGCATTTCTTGGCGCGGCAAAATTTCTGATCGTAGTATGGGTTGTTCTGCTGGCTCTGACTATTATATGCAATACGGAAATAGGAGAAATGGGACTGCAGATAGTTAAGAAAGATTATATTCTGAACTATATATATGACAAAGATATTCTGATTCAGATATTCATGAGTGTCTTTTATCAATGAGCCGGGGTAATGTGTGAGGGAAATTTCTATTAATAAAGGCGATTTTTAACCGAATCAAGTAAGCACCCTGTTTCAATTGCGAAGACCAATAAGCAGTGGGTGGGGACTTGATTGTATCAGGAGGGGACAAGCCCCTCCTGATAAACTACGAAGCAGTTATGAGCCTAATAAAATAAAGAGCATGTAAAAAAAATATGTAAAAAAATGTAAAATAGTGCTTGACGCGAAGAAAAAATAATGATATGATAAATCCGCTTCTGAATGAGGCGGATTTTTTTCGACAAACAACAAAGAATTGGTTGAATAAAGTTGAAAAAAATATAAAAAAGGTGTTGACAGGAAACTGAAGACATGATATTATATCAGAGTTGCTGAAACAGACAACTGAAAAGAACTTGAAAAAAATAAAATA
>NZ_JBWLUT010000101.1:0-20525 GCF_056504575.1 Blautia sp. CGZ-1-C1 | reverse complement strand
GGGTAGAGAAATACGCAGCATCTTTTCAGAAACTGGCAGATACTTTTTATGGAATGCCATATCGCAGAGATTACCTGAGCAGCAGGCAGGTTGAGCGGATCATGGAGGATACAAATGCCAAAGTCTGCTACAGATGCTATCAGAGGGAAATCTGCTGGGGTGAACATAAACAGGAACTATGCAAAGGCGTGGAAGCGCTGGTGCGGTCTATGGAGAGCGGAAACGAGGATGATATTCGGAGCATCCGGGCTGACTGGACAAGCATATGTCCCCGTTCTGTACAGTATTATGAAGCTGTTGCGGAGAACTTCCAGAGAGAGAAGCAGAACCTGATATGGGATAACCGGATGATCGAGAATCGACTGGCGGTGGCACAGCAGCTGATGGAGGTTTCCAGAATCATGGAAAATGTGGCAAGTGATCTGTATGATCTGGAGCGGTGCACCCCACAATTCGAGGAAGACCTTCGCAAGAGCCTGAGAAAAAATCATGTGATTCTTCGTCAGGCATGGATGATGGATAAGGTGAAAGGCCGCAGACAGGTTTTTCTCACCATGCGTGCCAGAAGCGGGCAGTGTATTTCCATGACAGAGATTGCGCAGCTTCTTTCAAAATCCTGCGAAAGTTCCATGGTACCTGTAAATGGAAGCCGATGCATTGTAAATGGAGAATACCATACAGTTCATTTTATAGAAGATGTAAGTTACCAGGTTCTTTACGGGGCAGCCAGGCTGACCAGAGAAGAGGAAAAAATTTCCGGAGATAATTATGTGTGCAGACAGGAAGATGGGGGCAGATTTGTGATGTGTCTTTCTGACGGCATGGGTTCAGGGATGGAGGCATGTAAGGAGAGTGAAACAGTTGTAGAGCTTTTGGAGCAGTTTATGGAATCTGGGTTTTCCCAGGAAACAGCTGCAAAAATGGTCAACTCCGCTCTGGTATTAAAAGGCCAGGATGGCATGTTTTCCACAGTAGATATATGTGCAGTGGACCTATATACTGGAATCTGCAATTTTCTGAAGGCAGGGGCGGCATCGACTTTTATAAAAAGAGATCACTGGGTGGAGTCAATCACTTCGGAAAGCCTGGCAGCAGGACTTGTGCAGCAGATTGATTTTGAGACGGCATCCAGAAAGCTTTATCATGGAGATTACCTGATCATGATGACAGATGGAGTGCTGGATGCACTTCCAGACCAGAAAGAGGAAGAAACCATGAAGGAGATCATCATGGATGTCCATGAAGAATCACCGAAGGATTTCGGCAGAGGAATCCTGGAGCGGGTGCTGGGGTACAGTGATTACCATGCAAGAGATGACATGACTGTTCTGGTTGCCGGGGTGTGGAAGAAATAAATAAACATAAAAAGGATAAATGATGAAGAAAGAAGTTCTTGCTTACATAAAGCAAAACAAGATGATTAAAAAGAAAGATATGATTCTGGCAGGTGTATCAGGAGGAAGTGACTCCATGGCAATGCTGCATATTTTAAGAGAATTGCAGGAGGAAGTGGATTTTTCACTGAAGGTTGTTCACGTACATCATGGAATACGTGGACAAGAAGCTGACAGAGACAGCAGATTTGTGGAAAAGATCTGCAAAGAATGGCAAATCCCATGCAGTATCCACTATTATGATGTGCCGAAACTGAGCAGGGAATGGAAACTGGGTGAAGAAGAGACTGGAAGAATTGTCAGAAAAGAAGCCTTTGGCAAAGAAATCTCTTTTTATAGAGAAAAGTGGAAAAAAGAAAATAATCCGGGCAACGATACAGAAGACAGGAAAGTTAAAATCGCACTGGCGCATAATCAGGAAGATCTGGCAGAAACCATGATCCATAATTTATGTCGCGGAACCGGTCTGCGCGGACTTTGCACGATGCGCCCGGTGGCAGGAGAGATCATTCGTCCGGTCTTATGTTTAAGCAGAGGAAAAATTGCCCGGTATTTAGAGCAAGAGAGTATTCCACATATCCAGGACAGCACGAATCTGTCAGATGAATATACCCGAAACAGGATCCGTCATCATATACTTCCTATGCTGGAGCAGGAAATAAATGCGAAAGCAGTGGCACATATGTCTGAAACAGCGGAGAGGATTTCTCAGGCTGAGGAATATCTTACTTGCCAGAGTCTTCAGATATTGGAAGAATTCCATACGGATACAGGATATTATTTTACAGAAAAATTCTTTGTGCAGCCTCAGATTATCCAGACCTATGCATTACAGCAGGCGATGGAAAACCTGGCAGGCAGGCGGAAAGACATATCCGCAGTCCATTATGAGAAGGTTCTTGCACTTTACGAAATGCAGACGGGAAGAAAAATCAGCCTGCCCTATTGTATGGAGGCAAGAAAAGATTATGATGGCGTGAAACTTTATCTTCTGAATAAAGAAGAGAGAAGAAAAAGGAAAACAGAAGAGTGGGAACTTATAGTTCCGGGAAAGGCTATCTGTCCGCTGGGGACTTTTTCAGCAGAAATATTTTTATATGAAGGACAGAAGATTGAAGAAAAAAAGTATACGAAATGGCTGGATTATGATAAAATAAAAAAGAATCCGTGTATTCGAACCAGAAGAACCGGAGATTACATGATCATCAATGCGCAGGGAAACACAAAGAAACTCAATCGCTGTATGATCGATGCGAAAATCCCGGCAGATCAGAGAGAGAAAATTCCTCTGGTCGTGTGTGAGAATGAGGTTCTGTGGATGGTTGGAAGCCGGATGAATGAGAGGTATAAAATTAACCCCCAAACCAGGAAGGTGTTAGTATTAAATTACCAAGGAGGATATCAAAATGAGTGAGAAAATCAAAGTTTTACTCAGCGAAGAGGAAGTTGATTCCCGTATTAAGCAGATCGCAGCAAAAGTCAGCAAGGATTATGCAGGTAAGGAGATTCATTTAATCTGTGTATTAAAAGGCGGTGTATTCTTTACATGTGAACTTGCCAAAAGAATTACTGTACCGGTTTCTCTTGACTTCATGTCCGTATCCAGCTACGGCGACGACACAAAGTCCAGCGGTGTTGTAAAGATCGTCAAAGACCTTGACCAGCCACTGGAAGGCAAAGATGTTCTGATCGTAGAGGATATCATTGACTCAGGAAGAACATTAAGCTATCTTATTGAGATTCTGAAACAGAGAAATCCAAACAGCATCCGTCTCTGTACATTACTGGATAAACCAGAGCGCAGAGTCAAAGATGTCAAAGTTGATTATTGCTGCTTCAATATTCCGGATAAATTCGTAGTAGGATATGGTCTGGACTATGCGCAGAAGTACAGGAATCTTCCATTTATCGGAGTAGTGGAACTGGGGGAAGACTGAAAGGAGATTTAACTAAGTGAACAAACAGCCAAGCAGAATTGGTCTGTATCTGGTGCTGATCATTGCTCTGGTAGCTGGATATTTCTATCTGAATAACCAGGTGGTTTCACAGAGCAGTTACACACAAAAGCAGCTGGAACAGGCTCTTGAAGACAACAAGGTGGTTGATGCAACGATTCAGCAGAACAGAGAAGTTCCTACCGGTGCAGTGATCGTGGATACCACTGATTCCGGTCAGAGAAAGGTCTATGTGACAGATGTCAATGAGGCAATCTCACTGCTGAATAAATACGATATTGATGTTACAACTCAGGATGTGCCTGGAGATAATGTATTTCTGACAACTTTGCTTCCTGTTCTTCTCACAGGGGCACTTGTGATCTTTCTGATCATGATGATGAACCGTCAGATGTCAGCCGGCGGCGGTGGAAATGCCAAGATGATGAATTTTGGAAAGAGCCGCGCGAGAATGTCATCCCCGGATGATAATAAGAAAGTGACATTTGACAAGGTTGCAGGTCTGCAGGAAGAGAAGGAAGATCTGGTGGAAGTGGTAGACTTCCTGAAATCTCCGCAGAAATACACAAAAGTAGGTGCAAGAATTCCAAAAGGAGTGCTGCTTGTAGGCCCTCCCGGAACAGGTAAAACACTTCTGGCAAAAGCGGTAGCCGGAGAAGCTGGAGTTCCGTTCTTCTCCATTTCCGGTTCAGACTTTGTGGAAATGTTTGTAGGTGTTGGTGCATCACGTGTGCGTGACCTTTTTGAAGAAGGTAAACGCCATGCACCGTGTATTATTTTTATTGATGAGATCGACGCAGTCGCAAGACAGCGTGGAACCGGTATGGGCGGCGGCCATGATGAGAGAGAGCAGACATTGAACCAGCTTCTCGTAGAGATGGATGGTTTTGGCGTAAATGAAGGAATCATTGTAATGGCAGCGACTAACCGTGTGGATATCTTAGATCCTGCTATTCTGCGTCCGGGACGTTTTGACCGTAAGGTTGCAGTAGGACGTCCGGATGTGAAGGGACGAGAGGAGATTCTTCGCGTTCATGCCAAGGATAAGCCTCTTGGAGAGGATGTAGATCTGGCTCAGATCGCGAGAACAACAGCCGGATTTACAGGTGCTGATCTGGAGAATCTTCTGAATGAAGCTGCTATCGAAGCGGCGAGACAGGGAAGAGGATTTATCCTTCAGTCAGATATTAAGGGAGCTTTTATCAAAGTCGGTATCGGTGCAGAGAAGAAGAGTAAAGTAATCTCTGAGAAAGAGAAGAGAATTACAGCTTACCATGAATCCGGACATGCGATTCTTTTCCATGTACTTCCGGACATGGATCCTGTTTATACGATTTCCATTATCCCGACAGGAATGGGTGCAGCCGGTTATACCATGCCGCTTCCTGATAATGATGAGATGTTTAATACCAAAGGACAGATGCTGCAGGATATCACGACTTTGTTAGGTGGACGTGTGGCAGAAGAGATTATCTTTGGGGATATTACGACGGGTGCATCCAACGATATCAAACGTGCGACAGCTACTGCGAGAAGCATGGTAATGAAATATGGTATGTCTGACAGACTAGGTCTGATCTCTTATGGTGATGACGATGATGAAGTATTTATCGGAAGAGACCTGGCTCATACCAGAAGTTACAGTGAAGACGTAGCCAAGGCAATTGACGAAGAAATCCGCCGTATTATCGGTGAATGTCACGACCAGGCGAAGAAGATTATTCTGGAGCATGAGGACGTTCTTCACAGGTGTGCAAAGCTTCTTCTCGAGAAGGAAAAGGTGCACAGAGACGAATTTGAAGCACTTTTTACAACAGAAGAAAACGAAACAGAAAATAGCAATATATAATATATACAAAAAAGTGTGCCGAATTTTGTGAAGTTTGTGCACACTTTTTCCTTGCCTCATGCTATTATATAAATCGTAAAAACCCCCCAATACATTATATAGTTTTTGCTACACCCCATAAGAAGAAATACCTTCTCCAAAAAAGCCAGCTTATCCCGCTGGCTTTTTTACTGCCTTAAAAATACGCTGATAAGCAGATATCCCAGGAAAAGACGATATTGTCTTTTCCTGATTTTTTTACCATATACATGGCACTGTCTGCTAATTCCTGAAATAATCTTTTTCATACGATGTCCTCACTTTCGGAAACAGGTTTTTGTACCGAAAATAATAATTAATTATAGCTGCATTATATCGGATTTGTGAAAATATCACAAGGATAAACTGCGAAAAATATAAAAACATGTGGATTTTCATGGAATATCGGAGAGAAAAAATATATAATCAAAGAAATGAATGAAGATATACTTGTGCAGAATCACTGAATAGATAAGTATTTTTGGGAAAAACAGATGGTTGTCAGATGGTTTATTTTAGGATAAAATAATAAAATGATAAATGACAGAGAGGACTGGACGGAAATGGAACATGAAAAAGCAGATATAAAAAAAAGAATGCAGTACATCCTGAATATGCGTCCTGTGTTTAATAAAGAGGCGCTTTTCAGTGACGGAACAGAATATTACAGAACACCTGCAGAACCAAAGGCAGGAGATACAGTAACGATCAAATTCCGTACCCAGAGAAATAATGTAGATTCTGTATATCTGGTAAGCCAGGAGCAGCGTGTGCAGATGGAGATTTGCGAGACAGAGAACGGATTCGATTATTATTCTGCCCAGGTAACCATTGGAGAAGACATCTTCCGTTATTATTTTGAGATACAGTATGGCTGGGTAACCTGCTATTATAATAACATTGGAATCAGTACGAAGCATGAAGGCAGAATGGATTTCGAGATCTATCCGGGATTTGATACACCGAAGTGGGCAAAAGGTGCGGTTATGTACCAGATTTATGTAGACCGCTTCCTAAACGGAGACCCTACCAATGATGTTGTAACCGGAGAATATCATTATATTGGAGATAAGAGTGTACAGGTAGAACAGTGGAATAAGATTCCGGCAGTGATGGGTGTGCGTGAATTTTACGGCGGTGACCTGCAGGGAATTATGAATAAACTTGATTATCTGCAGGATCTGGGTGTTGAGGTTATTTACCTGAACCCAATCTTTGTCTCTCCAAGTAATCATAAATATGACTGCCAGGATTATGACTATGTAGATCCTCATTACGGCAGGATTGTAGAAGACTGTGATGAAGGAATCCTTATCGGAGATGACAGTGATAATTCCCATGCATGGAAATATATTAAGCGTGTAACCGACAAGAAGAATCTGGAAGCCAGCAATGAGCTGTTTGCCAAGCTGACAGCAGAGATTCACAGAAGAGGAATGAAGATTATCCTGGATGGTGTATTTAACCATTGTGGTTCCTTCAATAAGTGGCTGGACAGAGAGCGTATTTACGAGAATCAGGAAGGATATCCGAAAGGAGCTTATATCTCAGCAGACAGTCCGTACCGTAACTTCTTTTCTTTTAATGATCAGAATGCCTGGCCGTATAATACCACATATGATGGCTGGTGGGCACATGATACGCTGCCTAAGTTAAATTATGAAGGTTCCAGGGAATTGTATGATTACATCCTGCGTATTGGACAGAAATGGGTATCAGCACCTTACAATGTAGATGGATGGAGACTGGATGTGGCAGCAGATTTAGGACACAGTAATGACTTCAACCATCAGTTCTGGAAAGATTTCCGAAAAGCAGTGAAGGCTGCAAATCCAAATGCGATTATTCTGGCTGAACATTATGGAAATCCGGAAGGCTGGCTGAAGGGTGATGAATGGGATACAGTCATGAACTATGATGCGTTTATGGAACCACTGACATGGTTTCTGACAGGTATGGAGAAACATAGTGATGAATATCGTGAGGATCTGCTTGGAAACAGTGAGGCATTTATCGGAGCCATGAAAACTCATATGAGATCCCTTCATATGTCAGCTCTTCAGTCTGCGATGAACGAGTTATCAAACCATGACCATTCCAGATTCCTGACCAGAACGAATCACAAAGTCGGACGAATTTCTTATGCAGGCGCAGAAGCTGCATCAGAGGGTGTAAATCCGGCAGTTATGCGTGAAGCGGTTGCCATCCAGATGACATGGCCGGGTGCACCGACAGTATATTATGGAGATGAAGCAGGACTTTGCGGATTTACAGATCCGGATAACAGACGTACGTATCCATGGGGACGTGAGGATTATCAGATGATTGATTTCCACAGAGTGATGATCCGTATCCATAAGAACTATGAAGTATTAAAGACAGGTTCGCTGGGATTCCTCTGGAATGATTATCAGGGACTCTGCTATGCAAGATTTTCAAGAAAAGAGCAGATGATCGTGATCATAAATAACCAGGCAGAGAGCCGCGACGTGGAAATTCAGTTATGGCAGGCAGGCATCAGTCGTCTTGCAGATACGAAGCTTAAGAGGATTGTTGTGACATCCGCAGAAGGATTCACGGAGGAGCCGGAAGAATATACAGCCACCGCCGGAATATTAAAGATTACTATGCCGGCATTTGGCGCGATGGTATTGCATCGTAAGAATTAATAGAAAAAACAGTGAAGATATAGAATAGCAGCAAAGGCAGTTTCTTTTTTTGATAAGAGACTGCCTTTGCTGCTGTTATTGTTCCTTCTGTTTTCAATAGTATCTTTGTTACTGTTCACACACCTCGCGGGATAGTAGACTGCTGAATAGTTACAAATAAATACAAAAAAGGTTCAGACAATTGTCTGAACCTTAGTGGATGGAGAAGGATTCGAACCTTCGAAAGCGTTGCTAACAGATTTACAGTCTGCCCCCTTTGGCCACTCGG
This sequence comes from Blautia sp. CGZ-1-C1, assembly GCF_056504575.1. Lineage (NCBI taxonomy): Bacteria > Bacillati > Bacillota > Clostridia > Lachnospirales > Lachnospiraceae > Blautia > Blautia sp. CGZ-1-C1. The sequence goes on along the minus strand of NZ_JBWLUT010000101.1, from coordinate 12,372 downwards.
GAATCCATCCTTGAACCGAAATTTATTATATATGAAACAGACAAAGAATGCAAGAACTTTTTTTACAAAAATAAAAATTATATCCGTCTAATTTTGTTTGTCATTTTTTTAGCAAAATGGTAGACGAAAAAGCAGAAATCTGGTAAGATAACCATATCTGGATATAGATTTACTTCCATATCAAAGATTGATTAGAGTGACTGGGAAAGAACAACAGTTACTACAGATTAGGAGGAATTTATCATGTTAGTAAGCGCAACAGAAATGCTGAAAAAAGCAAAAGCTGGTCATTATGCAGTTGGACAGTTCAACATCAACAACCTTGAGTGGACAAAGGCTATCCTTTTAACAGCTCAGGAACTGAACTCTCCTGTAATCCTTGGTGTATCCGAAGGTGCTGGTAAATATATGACTGGTTATAAAACAGTTGTTGGTATGGTTAACGGAATGATGGAAGAACTGAACATCACAGTTCCTGTAGCTCTTCACCTTGACCACGGCAGCTATGAAGGATGCTTAAAATGCGTTGAAGCAGGATTCTCATCCATCATGTTCGACGGATCTCATTATCCGATCGAAGAGAACGTTGCAAAAACTAAAGAACTTGTTAAGATCGTTGCTGACCATGGAATGTCTCTGGAAGCAGAAGTTGGTTCCATCGGTGGTGAAGAAGACGGTGTTGTAGGAATGGGCGAATGCGCAGATCCTCAGGAATGCAAGATGATCGCAGACCTTGGCATTGACTTCCTTGCAGCTGGTATCGGTAACATCCACGGAAAATATCCGGCTAACTGGAAAGGATTAAGCTTTGAGACTCTGGATGCAATCCAGAAACTGACAGGAGAGATGCCTCTGGTACTTCACGGTGGCACAGGTATCCCGGCAGATATGATCAAGAAAGCTATCGACCTTGGTGTATCCAAGATCAATGTAAACACAGAATGCCAGCTTTCTTTCGCAGCAGCTACACGTAAATACATCGAAGAAGGAAAAGATCAGCAGGGTAAAGGATACGATCCTCGTAAACTTCTTGCACCTGGCTTCGAAGCAATCAAAGCTACTGTTAAAGAGAAAATGGAATTATTCGGATCAGTAGACAAAGCCTGAGACATAAAGGCATAAAGAGAGAACAGACTCTGACAGGATTGACCTGACGGGGTCTGTTTTTTTCTTCTTTTTATGACATAAAAAATGTATATATAAAAAAATCAATATCTGAAAAATTTATCATGTTTCTTGATTTTTTATCATGGCGAAATCCTGCTGAAAAATTTACAATATACTCAAGTTAAGAAACAGAAAACGTCATAGGAAAAGGAGAGAAAACGATTATGAAGATGAAGAAAGTAACAGCAATGGGAATGGCAGTACTTATGGCAGCAACTATGATCCCGGCAGTACCGGCAATGGCTGATGACGCTGGAAAGGTTTATTACTTAAACTTCAAACCAGAGCAGGATGAAGACTGGCAGAACCTGGCAAAAGAATACACAGAGGAAACTGGTACAGAGGTAACTGTTGTTACAGCAGCTTCCGGACAGTATGAGACAACACTTCAGTCAGAAATGGCAAAGAGTGATGCTCCTACCTTATTCCAGGTAAACGGACCGGTTGGCTTGAAAAACTGGAAAGATTACTGCTATGACCTGAAAGATTCCGATATTTACTCACAGCTGACATCTGATTCCTACAGCTTAAAGGATGGAGATGCAGTGGACGGAATCGCATATGTAATCGAATCCTATGGTCTGATCGTAAATAAGACCTTACTTGAAAAAGCAGGATATACTCTGGACGATATTAAATCCTTTGATGATTTAAAGAAAGTTGCTGATGATATCCAGAGCAAAAAAGATGATCTGGGAATTAAGGGAGCATTTACTTCCGCAGGTATGGACGGATCCTCTGACTGGAGATTTAAAACACATCTTGCAAACCTTCCAATCTACTATGAGTACAAAGAAGACGGAATCGATGATACAGATGCGATCAAAGGTACATACCTTGATAACTACAAGAATGTATTTGATCTTTACATTACAGATTCTACCTGTGACGGTTCTGAGCTTTCTGCAAAAACTGCAGATGACTCCAGAAATGAATTTGTAAATAGTGAAGCAGTATTCTATCAGAATGGTTCCTGGGAATATAGTGAACTTGCTAAAACATTCAAAGATGATGAGCTGGCTATGATCCCGATTTACTTTGGTGTAGATGATGCAAACGAAGGTCTTGCAACTGGTACAGAGAATTACTGGTGTGTAAATAAGAATGCATCTGAAGCTGATGTAAAAGCAACACTTGATTTCATGAACTGGTGTGTAACCTCTGAAGCAGGAACAAAATCCATGGCTGAAGATATGGGATTCACAATTCCTTTCAAAACAGCAGAGGCACCAAGCAACGTATTTGTAAAACAGGATGCAGAGTATACAGAAGCTGGTCTGACACCTGTATCATGGAACTTCACAACAATGCCATCTGAAGAGTGGAAAAACTCTCTTGGATCTGCTCTTACAGCATATGCAGCAGGATCAGGTTCCTGGGATGATGTTAAGAGTGCGTTTGTTGACAACTGGGCAACAGAGAAGGCACTTTCTGAATAATGAATTAAAAAATAAGGGAGGCAGAGATTCCTGTCTCCCTTTTATAGATTCTAAGCAGAGAATGGGAAGAAGAGGAGAGATTTACCATGGTAGGAAAAACAATCAAAAAGTGGTGGCCAATTTTCGTCCTGCCTACACTGGCTGCATTTATAATTGGATTTTTGTGGCCGTTTATCTGGGGAATTTACCTTTCATTTTGTAAATTTACCACAGTGCAGGATGTTACTTTTGTAGGATTTTCAAACTATCAGAAAATATTACTTGACAATACTTTCAGCCATGCGTTCTGGCTGACTGTAGCATTTGCCTTTATATCCAGTATTCTGATCAATGTTCTGGCATTTGCCATTGCACTGGCGCTGACAAAGGGATTCAAGGGCACCAATGCATTCAGAACTGTATTCTTTATGCCAAACCTGATCGGTGGTATTGTTCTTGGATACATCTGGCAGACCTTATTAAATGGTCTGTTATCCAAATGGGGACAACCGCTGCTGGCTTTGTCTGCAAAGAACGGATTTATCGGTATGCTGATCCTTCTGTGCTGGCAGCAGATCGGATATATGATGATCATTTATGTGGCAGGTCTGAATAATGTTTCACCTGATCTTATCGAAGCGGCACAGATTGACGGAGCTACATCCAGACAGATTCTGTTCAAGATTAAAATACCGATGATCATGCCGTCTGTTACAATCTGTACCTTCCTTACACTGACAAATGGATTTAAAATGTTCGACCAGAACCTTTCTCTTACAGGTGGAGATCCTGCCAAGCAGTCTCAGCTCCTTGCCTTGAATATCTATGATACATTCTATGCACGAAGCGGACCACAGTGGAAGGGAATCGGTCAGGCAAAAGCGGTAGTATTCTTTATTCTGGTTGTAGCCATTGCCCTGATTCAGCTTAAAGCAACATCATCTAAGGAGGTACAGCAGTAATGGAAAACAATAAAAAGAAAAGTATTATTCCTACAATTATATTAACCATACTGTCCCTTCTCTGGATTTATCCTATTATACTGATCCTTTTAAACTCTTTAAAAAAGGAATCAGCCATTACAACTACAGGAGTATTTGAACTTCCTCTGGGTGAAATATGGAATGGAGTTACAAACTATGTAGCCAGCGTAACACAGATGGATTTCCTGAAATCTTTTTGGTACAGCCTTGTGATCTCAGTTATGTCAGTAGTACTGATCCTGCTGTGCTGCTCTATGTGTGCATGGTATATTGTCCGTGTAAATGGAGCGCTTTCCAAGATTTTATACTATCTGTTCGTATTTAGTATGGTAGTTCCTTTCCAGATGGTTATGTTCACTCTGGCAAAGACGGCAGATACACTGAAACTGAACACTCCTTATAATATCTGTATTATTTATCTGGGATTTGGTGCAGGACTGGCAGTATTTATGTTCACCGGTTTTGTAAAGGGAATCCCACTGGAAATTGAAGAGGCTGCCCTGATCGATGGATGTAATCCGTTACAGGTATTTTTCAAGATCCTGATTCCAATCCTGAAGCCTACCATTATCTCCACTGCAATCCTTCAGCTGATGTGGGTATGGAATGACTATCTTCTGCCGACCCTGGTACTGGATATTAAGAAATACCGTACCATTCCTATGGCAGTACAGTACTTCCGCGGAAGCTTCGGTCATGTACAGATGGGACCGATGATGGCAAGTATTATGATCGATATTATCCCGATCGTTATTGTTTACCTGGTATGCCAGAAATATATTATTGAGGGTGTTGTTGCAGGCGCTGTAAAGGGATGATAAAATAGAGTTATCAGCAGGATAAAGATAGTTCCGTTGCCGGGCTATCTTTATTTGCTTTTCGATATATCCGGGGTGGATTATCGGAGTACAGTAAAAATAAGGCGGGGGACGCATATGTATAATGTATTAATTGTTGATGATGAGAAGATAGAGAGAGAGGGAATCAGATTTCTTCTTTCCAGAGAAGAAGGGGACTTTCATATTTTAGAAGCATCCAATGGGAAACAGGCATTGAATGTGCTGCGCAGTGAAAATATTGATCTGCTTCTCACAGATATAAAAATGCCGCACATGGACGGGCTGGAACTTTCGAAGCGTGCAAAGGAAGAAAATGAGGAACTGCAGATCGTGATATTCAGTGGTTATAATGATTTTACTTTTGCACAGGAAGCTATCCGGTATGGAGTAAAGGAATATGTACTGAAACCGGTAGATCCGGATATTTTTCATGAAACTATCGGCAAAATAAAACAGGAAATTGAAAAAAATAAAAATAACAAAATCCGCAGTCAGAAAGAACAGGATTTCCTACAGCAGTATTTTCTGCAGAATTACATTTATGCAGGAAAAGAAGAAATTCTGGAGAAAGCCAGGGATATGGTGGACCTGGAGAAATGGAATCAGTGGCACTGTGGGATTCTGATAGAATCTTCACAGGCATTTTTTGATACAGCAGATGATGATCTGGTAGAGAATCTTCAGAAGGAACTGCGCAGAGTATTTTTTTATCTGAATCTGAATGGCAGGCAGTCATTGCTTCTGTTTAATGATGTGTACTGTGACTATGTGCTGGTGGCAAATCATCTTTATTCTATTATGAAACGTCAGTATCAGGGGAGTTTTCATCTGGCTGTCAGCAGAAAGTTTGAAGGGTGTGAAGCTCTGCCGGAAATCCTGGCAGAACTGGAACAGCAGATGGAGGAGCGTTTCTATCATCCTGAAAATCATGTATTTACCAATGAAGAAGAGGAATTCCGTCATGTAGACAGGTCTGCGCAGGATTCACAGCTGATGCAGAGGATTTCCGAAGATATCAGCCGCAGGGATCTGGAGCAACTGATGATCCATTTTAAATGTCTGGCTGATAAATATAAAGAAAGTACACAGTTTTCAGCCATGTATATAAAATTTGTGTTTTCCAATGTGATCCAGGCACTTTTCGAGGAAACACAGTTTTCAGAGGAAAGGCGTCTGGATAAAGAAATCGATCGTCTGTATAACTGCACTGATATTTCTCAGATCCTTAAGGTTACAGAGGAAAATATTAAGGAGTACGGAGCTTTTCTGGAGAGGTCTATGAGTGAATCCAGAAATGAAGTGGCATCAGTGAAGAATTATATTTACCAGCATTATGCAGAAGATCTGAGTCTGGAGATGCTGGCGGAGAAGGTATACCTTTCTTCAGGATATCTAAGCTTTATTTTTAAGAAAGAGACAGGGATGAACCTGAATCGTTTTATCAGGGTGTTCCGTATGGAAAAAGCCAAGGAACTTCTGTGTGGTACAAATATGAAGGTAGCGCAGGTCAGCGAAGAGGTAGGCTTTTCCAATGTATCTTATTTCTGTCGTAGTTTCAGGGAATATTATGGCAGCAGTCCTGAATCCTACAGGAAAGGAACAGGTGAAGATGAAGAACATCCGAAAGAAATTTAGGGATATGAAGTACCGTCATAAGCTGACGATCCTCCTTGTGATCGCAAGCCTGGTTCCTATGACGGTACTTGCTTTATACAGCCATATCAGCATGAGCCGTCTGGTACGGCACAATGAACTGGAGGATACATCCTCCATTCTGGAACAGACCAGGGAGAGCATTGACAGCCAGATAGAGATTTTTACCAGCCTGCTCAACTATCTTACGTACTCACCGGACATTGAAGAGGTGATTAATGAGAAAAGTATGGATAATTATATGGCATATGAGAAATATACCTATATTGTGGATCCTCTTCTGACTGTGCCGAAGTCATATCATGATGCTATTGAACAGATTCAGCTTTTTGCACAGAGTATTAAGGTTCGCCATGAATATACACTGGTGCCTTTAAGCGAGATGAAGCAGGAATGGTGGTGTGATTCTCTCACTGATGATGTGCAGGTGCAGTGGATGGTGAATACCGAAAAGCCGGAAATCGTGGCAGTCAGACAACTTTACAACGGAAAGGAACTGGAGGCTGTTTTATGCATTACTCTGGATTACAATAAGATCTTTAAACCACTGAATAATGTGATCGTAGAGGAATCCGGAGGAATGGTTCTGGACAAATCAGGAAATATTTTGTACCGCAGAGAGGAAATACAGGAGAATGATCTGGCAGATAAGACAGATTCTCAGGAAGTGCTGGAAGCCGTGCAGAAGAATTATGTATCTGTAAGCAGCATCAGCAGGGATACAGGATGGGAATTTTATCTGTACAAGACCAGAAAATCCATTGAACAGTCAGTATATCAGATGTTGCTGACAGAGATACCTCTGATCATAGGATGTGTACTGATCATTTTTATCCTGGGACTGGTTTTTTCCAGATTGTTTACCAGGAAGATTGAACAGCTTACAAGAAATATGGATCAGGTGAACCATGGCATCAGGGAAGTTACAGTTTACAGTGATTCGGAAGACGAGGTGGGACTTCTGATCCGCAGCTTCCGAAGGATGATGGGGGAAATCGACAGGCTGATCAGTGAAGTATATGAGAATAAGATTGCACTGAAGGAATTTGAACTGAAGGCTCTGACTGCACAGATCAATCCTCATTTCCTGTATAATTCTTTATCTATTATCAACTGGATGGCTATTAGAAGTGATCAGAAAGAGATTAGTAAAGTTACATTGGACTTATCTACGTTTTATCGTACAGCGTTGAGCAAAGGGGAAGATATGGTCACAGTGGAGAATTGTATCCGCAATATCCAGGCCTATCTGTCTATACAGCTTGTTATGCATGATAATGATTTTCAGATCGAATGGAACATTGATCCACAGGTGAAAACAGAAAAAGTACCGAAACTGATTCTGCAGCCGGTGGTGGAAAATGCTCTGGAACATGGTCTGGATGTGAAGGAAGAAGGGGAAAAAATCCTGAAACTTTCTTTTCTGGATAATGGCAGTGATGTGCTCCTGCGAGTGGAGGACAATGGACTTGGCATGGAGCAGGAGGTGGCACAGCGGCTGATCATGTATCAGGCAGAAGGTTATGGCCTGAAAAATGTCAATGACCGTATTTGCCTGTTGTATGGAAAGGATTATACTATCCGCATTTTGAGTAAAGTGGGCGAAGGTACCAGGGTAGAGATGAGGATCCCGAAAGGAGAAATATCATGAGAGCAGAGAAAAGCGGCAAAAACAACAGATATAAGATGATATTTCTGGTGAGTATCATGGCTGGGCTGATCGTAACAGCAGGATGTAGTAAAACATCTGAAGATAAAGTGAAGGGATCAAAGACACAAAGCAGGATGACACAGGAAGATTCTGAGCAGTGGGAGAAGGCGCAGACAACACCTTATGACAGATATCCGGAAACAGTGACCTATACTCTGGCACAGATGAGTGGGGCAAATAATTCAAATATGCCTCAGGGTGCTACTTATGAGGATAATGCTTATACCAGATATCTGAAAGAGATGCTGAATATTCAGAATGAGAATACTTATATGGAAAGTGAGGACAGATATAATGAATTTGTAAATGTGCTCATCAAGGACAGGACCCTGCCTGATGTGATGGTGATTTCTGACAAAAATACGCTGGATGAAATGGTGGAAAACGATCTTGTGGAAGATCTGACGGATGTGTATAACTGCTGTACTTCTGATAAGATCAAGGAAATGTATGACAGCTATGGAGCTGAACTTCTGGATTCTGTACGCTATGACGGAAGGCTGATGGCAATGCCGGAGACTGTTATCGATCATGGCCCGTGTCTGCTGTGGCTCAGAAAAGACTGGATGGAACAGCTGGGGCTTGAAGAGCCGGAATCTCTGGAAGATGCATTTAATATAATAGAGGAATTTCAGAAAAACCGTATGGGAGCAGAAGATGGGGAAAATCCTATTGGTCTGGTATGTGATACTTCTCTGGTGGGGACTACCAGCAGCAGCTATTCAGTAGATCCTGTTTTTCAGGAATTTGGGGCTAATCCTCAGAGATGGCAGAGAAGTGAGGATGGAAGGATTGTTTACGGTTCACTGACAGAAGAGACAAAAGACGCACTGCAATATCTGAATAAGCTGTATGAACGTGGAATCCTGGATCAGAACTTTGCACTCCGGGCTTCTAATAATCTCAGGGATCTGGTGGTTAACGGAAAATGTGGAGCGTTTTTCGGACTTTGGTGGACCCCTAACAATCCTTTGATGGAAGAACATGAGAAGAATCCGGAATCAGACTGGGAACCTTATTATTTTCCGGCAGATATGAAGACTGCATCGGAAACCTATGCCTCATTTCGTGATAATAAATATGTGGTAGTCAGGAAAGGATATGAACATCCGGAAATAGTGATGAAAATACTCAGTGTACTGTTTGACTATACCAGGTATGAAGCAGATGATGCAGAGGAAGTCAACAGTTATTTTGCCCTGAATGTAGATCCTACAGCAAGACCACTGGTGATCAATGTAGATTATAATGAGGCTACTTATAAGGTAACGGAGGATATGCAGAAAGTTATTGCAGGGAAAATGCGGGAGGAGGAACTGAGTGCCATTGAGAAATCTTATTATTCAGCCTGTATGAATTATCTAAAAGGTAAAAATGTTACAGGGGAGGACTGGGCTGCTTACAAGTCAAGGATTTCAGCAGTAGGAGTACTGGTGGAGGCCCACTATCAGCCACCGGGTAAAATTTACCTGGAAACTTCGGATCTTGAGGTGCCACAGATGCTTCAGACTCTTGAAAGAGATGCATTTATCCAGATTATTATGGGACGGCAGCCATTATCCTATTTCGATGAATTTGTGCAGGAGTGGTATGCCCAGGGAGGAACTCAGCTTTTGCAGAATATCCGAGATAACTGCGATGAATAGAAAACGAGAAACGAAAGTATGAGTTACAGATACTTTCGTTTCTTTTTATATAATAAGCATTGGATAAAATGAAAATATGTAACTGTTCAGTATCTTTACAACAGTTGATGAAGAGTTACAAAAATATAACAAAAGCAGGGGAAGAAACTATGACGAAAAAGACGATCACAAAAAGGACATGGAAATTGCTTCTGGGAATCTGCATTGCGGCAGTATTGTCTATAGGAATTGGTTTATTTGCCTATATACATATGATCGATACCAAAACTCTGGGACGGAAGATTTCCATATATGGTTTGGATGTGTCAAAGCTTACAGCAGAGAAAGCACAGCAGAAGATAAATGAGGCATTTCATAACAAAAACATAATATTCCATGAAGATGGAGAGGATGTTTACAGTGTTTCTATGGCTCAGCTTGGATACAGCCTGGAGCAGGACAGTCTGAGAAATGAGTTGGAAACACTGCAACAGGAGAGGAGTCAGGATTTCAGGCTCTTTGCATCTGAGAAAGATTATACAATTGATTATCAGATCATTAAGAATGAAAATCAGGAAAAGACAGCTCTGGCAGCAGAGAACTTCGATAATAAAGAAAGAACAGAATCAGCGGATGCCCATATTAGATACAGTAAAAAGAAGAAAAAATATATTCTGGTTAAACAGGTTCAGGGAAATCAGATTGATGAAAACAGGCTGCTTAACTATGTGGAGGAAACTCTGGAGAAAAATTTTAAGACTAAACTGCTTGCATCTGATGTGAAGATCAATCTGGGTGAAGAAGTTTACCGCCAGCCGGATATTGAAGAATCTGGTGAAATGAAACAGAAGGTAAAGAAATTAAATAGTCTGCTGAAAAAATACCGCAGTACAACAGTTACTTATCTGTTTGGTGAGGAAACACAGGTGCTGGAATCAGATACGATCAGTTCCTGGCTGCAAATCAAAAACAGTGGTATCAGCCTTGATAAGGATGCGGTGGCAGACTACATATCGAATATGGCGAACAAATATAATACGATTTATGTTCCACGTGCCTTTCATACATCGCTGGGAACAGATGTGACAGTTTCTGATAATGAATATGGATACAGGATCGATCAGGATGCAGAGCTGACACAGCTTCTTGAAGATCTTAAAAGTGGTGAAAATATATCCAGAGAGCCGGTGTACAGCAGCAGTGGCATGAAGAGAAACGGAACAGATGATCTGGCAGGCAGTTATATAGAAGTCAGTCTTGATTCACAGCATTTATGGCTGTATAAAGATGGTGCGCTGGTTACAGAAACAGATATTGTCAGCGGCGCGCCGACAGCAGAACGTGAGACATACAGAGGTGCATGGCCAATAGCATATAAAGCAAGCCCGTTTACGTTAAGTAGTGATGAATATGGATATGCAGTGAACGTGAAATACTGGATGCCATTTGTTTATGGGCAGGGACTTCATGATGCATCCTGGCAGTCTGCATTTGGAGGAAACAGATATAAGACAGGAAATGGAAGTCATGGATGTATCAATCTGCCGGAAGATCAGGCAGCATTGATATATAATACGATAGATGGAGGATATCCTATTATTATTTATTAAAGATATATAGGATGGATTTCGTCTGTCTGATCAAAGAGAAAGAATAGAGGAGGTACAAACATGGAATTTCAGAATCTGATTGAAAAGAGGCGGAGTGTTCGTAAATACGCAGAGGGGAATACTGTGACTAAGGATGAAATTCTGAGTATGATAAAAGCTGCTCAGGAGGCGCCTTCATGGAAGAATTCTCAGACAGGACGTTATTACTGTATTATGGATACGAAGGATGTGGATCAGTTCAGACGGGAATGTCTGTCGGAAATGAATGCAGGTAAATGTGAGAATGCAGTATTGCTGGTCAGTACTTTCGTACATAACAGAGCTGGTTTTCAAAAAGATGGAACTGCGGATAATGAACTTGGAAATGGATGGGGATGCTATGATCTCGGACTGCAGAATGAGAACTTGATATTAAAGGCAGAAGAACTGGGATATGGAACTCTTATTATGGGGATCAGGGATGCGGATAAGATCAGAGAATTTTGTTCTGTTCCGGAAACGGAGACAGTTGTTGCGGTAATTGCGGTAGGCGTTCCGGGGGAAGAGCCTGGACGACCAAAGAGGAAGGATACAGAAGAGATAGTGAAGTTTTTGTAAGATCAGCTGAAGTGGACGCAAGCTCAAATCATTCTCTTCGGCTCGGTTTCGGGTCTTAAGAAAAGCTAAGCCCCGGAAAATCAGCTAAAAGCATTCGCAGATAACTCAAACTCGCTGCGCTCAGACAGTGAGTGATCTGCGAATAACGCAGATTTTCCGGGGCTAAGATTTTCTAAAGACCCTGCAAATGTCGCCGAAGAGAATGATTTGAGCTTGCTGGCTGTTGGCTGTGACTGAAACGGCTGAAGGAGAATGGGTATGGTGGTTTGTTGGTTTTGCGAAATAGAAAAGTTTCCTATATATAGTATGAATGGGACGGAAAAGCTGGGGTGTTGTGTATATATGGTATGTGGGTGCTGTGTGTAGGGCAGGGTTGGATGAGGGCGGAGGGATGGAATTCAGGTGTCAGATGGGATGAATGTCTGATGTGGACTGGGTGAATCCTGGAGTGTGTTTGAAACACGCTCTAAGGTGGAAATAAAAAAGTTTGTCAAATTATGAAATTAACTGTTGACATTGTGGTTTTTCGGTGTTATATTAGATGAGCTGTCGGAAATAATTGTTTATAAGATAAAAACAATTTAAATAGATTTCTGAAAGAAAAAAGAAATTAAAAAAAGTGCTTGACAACTTAAAACAAACATGTTAAAGTAATCAAGTCGCTTGAACAGAGCTGACAGTCATACATCTGGGGAACGTTTCGAGAAATCGAAAGAGTCCGAAAAACTTTGAAAAAAACTTAAAAAAGTGCTTGACAAAGAAAAACAGA
>NZ_JBWLUT010000100.1:0-9390 GCF_056504575.1 Blautia sp. CGZ-1-C1 | reverse complement strand
TGAATAACTGCGCGTCGCATTCTCGTTACTTCAGTGATGAGTTAGACGCGCAATTTTTATAAAAAATATCCAGAACAAATGTTTACTTAAAGAAATGCATATGGTATAATACAGACATGGAAAAAGATATATTTAATATAAATAAAAATCAGCTTTCATATGGTAGAGGATACGTATATTCTCTGCAGTATCATCTGGTCTGGTGTACGAAATACAGGAAGAAAGTATTAAAAGACGGAATCGACCTGGAATGCAAAAAGATGTTGCAGGATCTGGCAGAAGAGTATCGGTTTCAGATTCTGGCAATGGAAGTCATGCCGGATCATATCCACATGCTTGTGGATTGTCGGCCGCAGTTTTATATTTCAGATATGATCAAGATCATGAAAGGGAATCTTGCACGTCAGATGTTCCTTTTACATCCGGAGCTGAAAAAAGAACTGTGGGGAGGACATTTGTGGAACCCGTCTTATTGTGCCGTTACAGTCAGTGACCGGAGCCGTGAGCAGGTATCTGCCTATATCGAAGGACAGAAGGAAAAAGAAGAGAGAAAGCCCTGAGTACAGGGATCATTCCAGAAACGTTTGTTTTTGCGGGAAAGGTGGAAGAAGATGCGGACAGTATCCAGCTATGGTGTGGAGATACGAAAACAGAATATCCCGGTCCGTCAGACAATGGAGATCTATCGTCAGGCAGTCGGTTACCTGACAGAGATCTACGCACAGGTCTGGGAAGAACTGAGGAAGATCCCGGAGACAAAAAAGCGTTTTAATACCGCAGAGCATATGGTACACATGACGAAGAAAAACACAGCCCGGTTTGATTTTGACCTTCGTTTTCCGAAGATGCCGTCTTACCTCCGCAGGTCTGCAATCCAGCATGCGCTTGGAAGTGTATCTTCGTATGAGACCCGGCTGGGGCAGTGGAAAGAGACCGGAGTGCTGTCCGGAAGGCCGAAACTTACCTGCAGGAACCATGCCATGCCGGTCTTTTACCGGGATGTGATGTACCGCGAAGGAGCAGAAGGAAAAGATGAAGCATATCTGAAACTGTACGACGGGCATGACTGGAAATGGTTCCGTGTATATTTAAAACGTACTGATATGGAATATCTTCGCAGGAACTGGAAAGGAAAGAAGGCATCGGCTCCTGCGTTGGAAAAGAGACACCGCCGGTATTTTCTGCGTTTTTCCTATACAGAAGAAGTAACACTGACGAAAATACCGGTAAAAGAACAGATCATCTGCAGTGTGGATCTGGGGAGCAATACCGATGCGGTCTGTACCATCATGCGTTCAGACGGAACTGTCCTGGGAAGAAGATTCATAGATCATCCCAGTGAAAAAGACCGGATGTACCGCACACTGGGACGGATCCGCAGATCCCAGAGGGAATATGGCTCTGCGCAGACACAGGGGAGATGGGCATATACGAAACGTCTGAACACAGAACTGGGTAAAAAGATTGCATGTGCGATTGTAAGATATGCGGAAGAAAACCATGCAGATGTGATCGTGTTCGAGTATCTGGAGATGCAGGGGAAGATACCGGGAAAGAAAAAACAGAAACTGCACCTGTGGAGAAAGCGGGATATCCAAAGACGCTGTGAACATCAGGCACACAGGAAAGAGATGCGGATATCCCGGATCTGTGCATGGAATACCAGCAGACTGGCTTATGATGGTTCCGGGGCGGTAACACGTGACTGGGAAAATCACAGCCTGTGTACTTTCCAGACAGGAAAACGATATAATTGTGACCTGTCAGCATCCTATAATATAGGAGCCAGATATTTTATAAGGGAACTTTTAAAACCCCTTCCGGTAACGGAAAGGTCTTTGCTGGAGGCAAAAGTCCCTCCTGTAAAGCGTAGAACCTCATGCGTCTATGCAGATCTGAGGAAACTCCATTCAGAAATGGAACTCTTAAAAGCAGCATAGATACAGGCAGATATACAGCGGATTACCTGTAATGTGGGAACCAGCCATATCTGGCATGGGAAATGCGCATAACTGCGCACCTAAGTTACAGGCGTATCCGCCGATATTCAGTCTGACGCCTAAAGCGTCTGGAAGCACGTGACTTTAGCCATGTGAGGTTCACAAGGACACCGCAGCAGGATAATTTTTATCATCTGATGAACGGAAAGTTCTGTGGCGAAGCATGGGATGCTGTCAGCAGATATGTTTATACCGCATTGCAGGGTGGTTCCATCATGCATGGGTGGACGAATGATGAGAGAATGATGATTACCTGTTGCAATGATGGTACAAGACCTGTGATATTTAAGATAGAGAGAATTGACATTCCGGAGAATGAGGAAGAAAAGCAGTGGCTTGAGAAGCAGAATTTTAAGAATACTGCCGAAGATGCATATACAGGATAAAGGCAAATCGGAATTTGTAGAATTAGTAAATCTCGATTTTGGGAAATACAAGAATGTGTCTCATTATGGTTTTAATGCGGTTTGTAAGGAGAAACAATATGATTGGGTTTGTTATATGGTCACTTTTGGGAGTGTTTATAATTGGATTAGGAATAAAAGATATGTTTTCTAAGAATCCTGTTGGATTCTGGGCTAATACCGAAACAATAAAAGTAAAAGATGTTAAAGGTTACAATCGTGCGAGCGGACTATTGTTTATAATCTATGGAATCATTTTTGTTATATTAGGAATTCCGCTGTTAGATGATCAAAATACACCATACGTTCTGTTGTCGGTTATTGGTGTGATGGTGGAAACAATTGTAATTATGGCTGCTTATAGTTTAGTTATCGTTAAAAAGTATGAAGAGAAGTAAATAACTTTGAAGTTGCAAGGAGGAAATTATGAAATTTATGCAAACAGAGAAAAAACAGCTATTGATCTATGTGATTATAGCATACGGAATCACATATGTAATGGGACTTCTGATGTGGTATAGCTATGGAAAAGGTCTTGATCTCAGCGCTTTTCCAAATGCGCAGATGCTGTATCCAGCAGCAGGTGTGATGATGGCTTATTTAATTACCAAAAAAGGAGATAAAAATCTTCCAACGGCTTTTTACATATTCTTTGTAGCTCTCACGGCGGTGCTGGTTGTCTGCACGGCGGCTTCTGTTCTGGCTCCCCAAAATAGAGATCTGATGAGCATGCCATATTCTCAGTGGACACCGATCATGGAGTACGTTATAATAGGTGGCAGCGTTATTTTCTGGATTCTTCTTCTGCAATCCGGTAAAGAAAAGCGCAGATCCTATGGACTGAACAGCGAACATTGGAATATATCTATTCGTATGATCCTGTTGTTTATTGGATTATATCTTCTCAGATTTGTGATTGCCTGTGCTCTGAGCGGCCAGCTTTCTGAATTTGGCAAAATAATGGCAAATCCTACTACCTGGATCATATTTTTTACTGTTTTGGTAAACTTTTTCCTGTCAGTAGTGGCATTCTTTGGAGAAGAATACGGATGGAGATATTATCTTCAGCCTCTTCTTCAGAAAAAATTTGGACTAAAAGGCGGCGTAATCCTTTTGGGCTGTGTGTGGGCTGTATGGCATCTGCCAATAGACTTCTTCTATTACACTACGCCGGATATGGGGCTGGCGGCTCTGGCAAGCCAGTTTGTTACCTGTATTTCACTGGGGATTTTTATGGCATATACTTATATGAAAACCCAGAATATCTGGGTTCCGATAATTATTCATTTTCTGAATAATAATATGGTGGTAGTTTTTTCAGGAACGTACTCTGCGGATGTACTTCAGAATCAGCAAATCCACTGGGGAGATATTCCTGTTGCACTGGTAATGAATCTGCTGATCTTTGGATGGGTGATCTTTCTGAAGCCATTTAAGGAGAAAAAAGCATAATATTGAATTCATTCAAATTATTTAGAACAATTTGCAGGAGTACCTGCATTTTTAGGAATAGTTATTTTAATTTCATGTATTGCAGATTGGATGATATTTGCAAAAATTGATAATAGGTTAATCATAATTGTAATCAAAAATCAATGTCCATTCTGTGGCAAATCATTAAGGGGTGTACCTATAAATAGTGAAGAATATTGTTCACACTGTGGTTGTAAAATAGAACAGGAGCATAAGAAAATTCCAGTTTTTAAAACTAAGAAATCGGTATTTGGTGGGAGGTGTTATACAAATGAAACTGGCAGACTTATCAACTGGACCAGACTGGATAGTATATGTTGGATTTATAATATTTGCTGTACTTTCCATAGCTTTGATTTCTGGACATGGAAGTTGGTTAATTTCCGGATATAATACAGCTTCAAAAGAAGAAAAGGCAAAATATAATGAAAAAAAGCTATGCAGAACAATGGGAATTGGAATGTCTGTTATAGCAATTCTTCTATTAATTATGGGAGTGTTTGAAAATATTTTACCAGCATTTTTTGTGTATATTGCATTGGGTATTATTTTAGCTGATGTTGTGATAATTATTGTGTTGGGAAATACAATATGTAGAAGGTGACAAATTTCGACTTGTGGACTTTAACAACTCGGAATTTTTAGAACAAAATATTTTATAAGATTAATGAGATTTTAAAAAGGAGGATTGGACATGAAAATTTTGAAAAGTATTCTTAATTATATTCCATTAGCCACGTTTATCATATTTGTGGTTACTGATGGTATTTTTTCTCTAACATCAGCATTAATTTTTGTTATTTCAACGATTGGTCTATTAATTAATTGTAAAAGAAAAAAAACAGAGATGAAGAATTGAGAAAATTCCGGTTTGTAGAATTAAGAAAATCGGAATTTATAAAGGAGAATATTGATGAAACTATTTTTATGTTCGCACTTTTCAAGTGTGGGAAGTCTGATAAAGGAAGAAATTGAAAATAAGAAAGTCGCATTTATTCCAACAGCTTCACTGCGTGAAGGCTACACCGGTTATGTCGGCTCGGCTCGAAAATTATTCAAAAAGTTGGGAGCAATCGTAACTGAAATTGATATTTCAACGGAGGCTTATTCAACGATACAGTCTGTTTTTGAAGAAGCAGATGTGATATATTTTACCGGCGGAAATTCTTTCTTTCTTATGGACCAGCTCCGTAAAACGGGAGCTGATGGGCTACTGAAAAAGGAATTGGCAAATGGAAAATTGATGATCGGCGAGTCGGCAGGCGCAATTATATGCGCTCCAAGCATCCAATATATCGAGCAAATGGATGAAAAGCCAGAGGACTACTCACAAGAAGATGATGCAGGGCTTGATTTGATTGATTTCTATGTTCTTCCGCATTATCTTACAGCACCATTTAAGAAAGTTACCGAGAAAATAATGACTGAGTTTTCGGATTTGAATCTATGCCCAATTAACAACCGTCAGGGAATTGTAATTGATGGTGAAGGTTCAAAGGTTATTTGCAAAGACTAATTTGAAAATTCAAGTTTATCCAATAGAAAAATAAGAATAGATTGGAGAAAGATATGGCTTCAAGTAAAGAATATTTAACCTTTATATTGGAACAGTTATCCGATTTAGAGGGAATTTCATACCGTGCGATGATGGGCGAGTATATCATCTATTATCGTGAGAAAATTGTTGGCGGTATATGTGACGATAGCGTTGCTTGTTAAAACCTGTAAAATCTGCTGTTTCTGACTCTATGCCTAATGCAATTTATGAGTTGCCCTATGATGGAGCAAAAGAGATGTTGTTGGTTAATAATGTTGATAACAAAGATTTCCTGACAAGATTGTTTGTCGCTATGTATGATGAACTTCCTGCACAAAAAAAGAAGAAGTCATAAAATCGAAATTTGTAGGAATAGGTATTCAGGAAAATATACAGAAAATCACGCATTTGTGGGGATGATACGAATCGTGTCATACATGTGAAAGAGCGATTCTTACGTCATTTTACGCTTTTTGATAAGGTGAAATCGTCGAAAAGACAAACCAATATAGAAAGGACGTATAATGATGAAAAAGAATGGAAAACAAGTTTTATTTTTAGGAGGTATATTTATTATAGCGTTTGCAATATGGACAGCTTTGATCCAGATGGTAGACGTGCAGCCACTGGGGCAGAATGCAACGAATATTGGATTTGCAACATTCAATTGCTGGTTTCATCGTTTAACAAAATGTTAATATGACAATTTATACGATTACCGATTGGATGGGTCTGATTCCTTTAGTTGTATGCCTGATTTTTGCAGGTATTGGACTGGTTCAGTTAATAAAGAGAAGAAGTCTCTTCAAAGTGGATCCCGATATCATTATCCTGGGAGTTTATTATGTTATAGTGATACTGGCATACTTCATTTTTGAGATCATCCCAATCAATTACAGACCAATTTTAATCAATGGAATTATGGAGGCTTCTTATCCTTCTTCAACGACTCTACTGGTATTGTGCGTGTTGCCGACTTTGGTTGAACAGATCCAGCGAAGAATGTCATGTTCTACATTGAAAAGAATCATAACGATTCTAGCAATCGCTTTTTCTGCATTCATGGTTATCGGCAGATTGATTTCCGGAGTACATTGGTTTACGGATATTGTGGGTGGTGTATTGTTAAGTGCCGGATTATTTACTGTTTATAAGGCAGTAGTTATGCTAACAATAAAAAAGTGAAATAAAAAAGGAGGTGCAGGAGGTGGAATTCCATGAAAAGCTTCAGGAATTAAGAAAGAGCCGAGGTTTGACACAAGAAGAACTAGCCGAGGCATTATTTGTTTCAAGAACTGCAATTTCAAAATGGGAATCCGGAAGAGGATATCCGAGCATAGATTCATTAAAGGAAATATCCAGATATTTCTCTGTGTCCATTGATGAGCTGTTATCCGGAGATCAGTTGGTTTTGATTTCTGAAAAAGAAAACAAGTCAAATCTCAATGGTCTATGTGACTTGTTATTTGGATTTACCGATTTGCTCTCTTTGATGCTTATTTTTCTTCCATTGTATTCCAAACCGGTTGATGGATATATCTATTCAGTAAGTCTTATTGAGTATGTAGATAATGAAATTTGGATTCGTATGACATACTGGGGTCTTTTTATCGCATTAACGATTATTGGAATTGTGAATATTTTAATGGTCAATTTCAAATTTGAAAAGGGAAAAAAGGTGATTACTTTTTTGTCTGTAGGGCTTAGTATTATTACTGTTTTGTATCTGGCGATTGCGAGAGAACCATATGCAGTAACAGTGGCTTTTCTGTTGTTACTTATAAAAGGAGGTCTACTTTATAAACGAGCTATGGCCGGTCGATAAGGAGTTGAGCCATACAAATTCCAGTTTGGAGAATTGAAAAAAATGGAATTTACCTATTAAGACATATAACCTGTTGACAATAAAGCTCCTATATAATATGTTTTTAATAAACTACTATATAGGAGCTTTTGTATGGAAATGAATGGAGGATTTCTTGTCACCAAAATAAAACAGCTTGGAGACCGGATTTTCGAGAAAATTCTCAGTGAAAAGAATATTGATGCATTTAATGGAGCTCAGGGGCGTATTCTTTATGTGCTGTGGCAGGAGGATGGTATCTCAATCAGGTCACTCTCGACTAAATGCGGATTAGCGATAACATCTCTTACTACGATGCTGGAAAGAATGGAAAATCAAGGGCTGATAAGCCGTGTTCAGTCTGAAACGGACAAAAGGAAAACACTCCTGTTTCTGACTGAGAAAGCACATGCCTTAAAGGGCGAGTACGATTCTGTATCTGATGAGATGGGCAGTATTTATTACAAAGGTTTTTCAGAGGAAGAAATTACCCGGTTTGAGGAATGCCTCGACCGCATCAGAAAGAATCTTGAGGAGTGGCAGAAGTCATGAGTATTTGTATCAAAGATCAGATTCAGAACATGAATATCGTCATTAGCTGCACAGTGGGGTGTACATATTGCTATGCCCGCAACAACGTGAAACGCTGGCATATGATTGAAGACTTCTCTGACCCTGAATTCTTTCCGGGTAAGCTCAAGATGATGGAAAAGAAACGTCCGCAGAACTTTCTTCTTACTGGGATGAGCGATCTCTCCGGATGGAAGCCGGAATGGAGAGACGAGGTATTTGTAAAGATCCGTGAAAATCCACAGCATCAGTTCCTGTTCCTTACCAAGCGACCTGATTTGATGGATTTTGATACCGATCTGGAAAACGCATGGTTTGGCGTTACGGTGACGAGGAAAGCAGAACTGTGGCGTATCGACGCCCTTCGGAAAAACGTCAGAGCAAAACATTACCATGTTACCTTTGAGCCGTTATTCGACGATCCCGGCACAGTTGACCTTTCCGGAATCAATTGGATCGTTGTCGGCACCATGACCGGAGCTCAGAGCAGGAAGATTCATACGGAGCCGGAATGGGCATGGTCTCTGGCGGACCAGGCACATAAGCTCGGCATTCCGGTGTTTATGAAGGAAGACCTTGTCCCTATCATAGGGGATGAAAATATGATTCAGGAAATGCCGGAAGAATTTAATAAAGTGTTAGAGGTACAGAAATCATGGCAGAAGTAATAAATGGAATCCTCATTCGTGAGGTGGAAACAAAGAACATCATGACTAAGTCTAGTCTGCCGGTAGGCGGTTACTCGGTCAATCCCTATGTGGGCTGTACACATGCCTGCAAGTATTGCTATGCTTCTTTTATGAAGCGCTTTACCGGGCACAAGGAGGAATGGGGCACTTTCCTTGATGTGAAACATTGGCCGGAAATTAAAAATCCGAAGAAATATGCCGGACAGCGGGTGGTCATCGGTTCTGTGACAGATGGCTACAATCCACAGGAGGAGCAATTCGGGAATACCAGAAAACTTCTGGAGCAGCTGATCGGCAGTGACGCAGATATTCTGATCTGCACAAAGTCGGATCTTGTGGTACGGGATATTGATCTGCTGAAGAAGCTTGGACGTGTAACCGTTTCATGGTCGATCAACACACTAGATGAAAATTTCAAGAATGATATGGATTCTGCTTCGAGCATTGAGCGCCGTATCGCTGCTATGAAGCAGGTATATGAGGCAGGTATCCGTACAGTCTGTTTCGTATCCCCGGTATTCCCCGGTATCACGGATTTTGAAGCAATCTTTGAGCGGGTAAAGGATCAGTGCGATCTGTTCTGGCTCGAAAATCTCAATCTTCGAGGCGGTTTCAAAAAGACAATTATGGATTATATCGCTGGAAAATATCCTGATCTTGTACCACTTTACGACGAGATCTATAACAAGCATAACCGTAGCTACTTTGAAGCACTTGAAGTAAAAGCTGAGGAAATGGCTAAGAAGTATGATTGTGTCTTTGCGGATAATGAAATGCCTTATGGCAGAGTCCCGCAGGGGCATCCGGTGATCGTAGATTATTTCTATCATGAGGAAATCCGTGGGACAGAGAATACCGGAAAAAGAAATCGCTA
>NZ_JBWLUT010000099.1:0-33362 GCF_056504575.1 Blautia sp. CGZ-1-C1 | reverse complement strand
AATAGATATACCATTTTCCATCCAAATAATGAAGTTCCGGTGCCCAGATATGTTCACTCATAATTCCTTCTTTATGCTTTTCCCAGACCGTCACTTCTTCTGCGTCTTTCAGTCCCGCCAGAGTTTTACTTTTTCTTAGCACAATACGGTCATATGCCGGTACAGATGCGGTGAAATAATAATTTCCGTCTGTGTGCCGATATACATATGGATCTGCTCTCTGTAGAATCCATGGCTCATTGTACCTAAGTTCTTCGCTCATTTCTTATATCCCCCTTTATCCATTCTGGGGCTTTATCCAACTACGGTTGCAGTAAATCCCCTCTTTTTTCTATAAACCTACATTTCCACTGTTCAGTCCCTCTTTGCTGTCCTTGTCAAGAGGAAGCCATTCCAAAACTTTCTTAATATAGCGGTTCCAGAAATCCCACTCATGAGCTCCCGGTCCTTCCTCATAGGTCACATCTACACCAAGTTCACGCATGGTGTCTCTGAATTTACGGTTCGGAGAAAGAAGAGGATCATCCAGCCCACAGGCAAGATACATATGCGGAAATGGAATTCCATCTTCTTTCATATTTCCAGCGATCCATTCTGGATTAATCTCGCAGTCCTGAATTTTGGACAAATCTCCAAATACACTTTCCAGAAAGCTTTTCTTCTCAAAAAACATTGGTGAACTGTCATCTGCTGTCCCCATTTTCTCAAGAATCATAGCAGAAGAAAGACCTGCGATATATCCAAATGTGTCATGGTATTTCAAACCATTTCGAATTGCACCGTATCCTCCCATAGATAACCCGGCAATAAATGTATCTTCTTTTTTGTGGGATAACGGAAACATTCTTCGTGTGATCTTTACAAGTTCTTTTCCGATAAATTCGCTGTAGTTTTCATTTGCATTCGGATGATCCATGTAGAACATATTTGCTCCGGATGGCATCACAACTGCCAGATTTTTCTCCTCCGCCCATCTCTTGATACATGTTCCCGTTACCCAATCTGTATAGTTTCCCATTACTCCGTGAAGCAAATATAAAGTCTTAAACGGTTTATTATCCTCTTCTGTTTCTTCTTCAAAAAATACCTTATCTGCTGGCAAGATCACGTTCATTGTCACCGGACGCATCAGTGCTTTTGAAAAAAAATTTACTTCCATTAATGCCATCTTTCTTTATCCTCCATGTTATGTGCTTTTATAAAATATCTGCATTTATTATACAAAGAATATTTTTGAAAAGCTACCTGTAACTCTACGTTTTCTTATGGCCCGTCAAAAGGAAATTCTCATTATATAAAAAATATATCAAAAAAGTTGACGAAACAGCTTAAATAAGAGATGTTTTCACTGCTCTAGCCCTGGATAAGCAACAGTAAAAACATCTTCTTATTTTTGTTTTGTCAACCTTTTACTTGATTATTTCTGTTTTTTTAATCTGATCACATTCCATGATGCCTTTGCAAGTACAGAAGTCATATTTCCACTATCTACCTTACTTCTTGATACAGTTGTCGGAACTACATTCTCACCAGCAGCACTGTTGCATGCTTTCATATCATTATTCTCAAGTACAATATGCTCGACCAGCTGGTATCCTTCCATGCTTCGTAAGTCCGTAACAAGTTCCATATCTTCATTGATATTTCTGTTTACTGCAAAAATAGTAAGTTCTTCGTCAGCCTGGTTCCATACGGCTACACTGGAAAGATCCGTAACATTTTCATGCTCTTTTGTATCATGTACAGGTGTGTCAATAACCGGCTGAAGAACCATTCCGCGTCCATATCTGGATGCATGCATGAATGGATAGAAAATTGTCTGTTTCCATGCTTTACCACCATCTTTCTCTGTCATGATAGGAGCAATTACATTTACAAGCTGTGCCAGACAAGCCATTTTCACACGATCTGCATGTTTTATTAACGTAATCAACATAAGACCTACTAAAAGAGCATCTTCAAAGTTATACTGATCTTCCAGAAGCGGAGGAGCAATATGCCATGGATCTTTTTCCATAAATTCATCATCAGCTTCTCTTGTATGGAACCATACATTCCACTCATCAAAGCTAAGATTAATATTCTTCTTTCCACGTTTTTTTGCTCTTACATAATCACAGGTTGCAATGACTGAACGGATAAACTTATCCATATCATCAGATAATGCCAGGAAATCTGCTGTATCATTATTTAAATTTCCATAATACTGATGAAGAGAAACATAATCTACATAATCGTAATTATATCCTAATGTCGTTGCCTCCCATTCAGGGAATGTAGGCATATCCAGATTTGAGCTTCCGCAGGAAACAAGTTCAATCGTAGGATCAATCAGTTTCATCGCTTTTGCAGTTTCCTGGGAAAGACGTCCATACTCATGCATTGTCTTATGTCCAATCTGCCAGTCACCGTCCATCTCATTTCCCAGACACCATACTTTTACATTGTGAGGATCTTTCACTCCATGTTTGATACGCAGATCACTGTATTTCGTTCCGCCCGGATGGTTACAGTATTCCAGAAGATTGCAGGCATCTGCTACTCCTCTTGTACCAAGATTAACAGCCATCATCATATCTGCATCTGCTTTTTTCAGCCATTTGGAAAATTCATTCAGACCAATTTTATTCTGTTCAAGACTTCTCCATGCAAGTTCCAGACGAACCGGACGTTCCTCTACAGGTCCCACACTATCTTCCCAGAAAAAGTTAGATACAAAGTTCCCACCTGGATATCTTACGATCGGAACATTTAATTCTTTTACCATGTTTAATACATCTGTACGGAATCCATCTTCATCTGATAATGGATTTCCCGGCTGATAAATTCCATCATAAACAGCTCTGCCAAGATGCTCGATAAAAGATCCGTAAATTCTTTTATCAACTTCAGAAACTTTAAACGCTTTGTCAATAATCATTTTTGCCTGTTTCATTTTGGTTTCCTCCATATTTTAAAATTATTAACCTTTTACTTATTAACCTTTTACTCCGCCGGCTGTCATACCTTCGATAAAGTATCTCTGGAAACAAATAAATAATATAAGAATCGGGATGATTGCAAAGCAGGAACCTGCAATCAGAATATCATAATTGTTTCCGTATGGTGAGAGAAGACTCTGCAGACCAACCGGAAGTGTGATTTTATCAATTGAGTTTGTTACGATCATTGGCCAGAGGAAGTTATTCCAGCTCTGCATACCCTGATAAATACCCATAGCAGCGAAAGAAGGTTTCATCAAAGGAATCATGATCTTAAAGAAAATGCCATATTCTGTACATCCGTCTACTCTGGCAGCATCCAGGAAATCTTTCGGTATTCCCATCAGATATTGCCGGAAAAAGAATACCAGCATCGGTACAACCAGGTACGGAAGAATAATACCCCACATATTATTAATCAGACCCATTTTTACGATCAGTCTGTACAATGGAAGTAAGATTACTTCTGTAGGAATCATCATTACAAGTAATACGCAAAGGAATAAAATATTTTTTCCTTTAAAATTGTACATTGCAAATCCATATCCTACACATGCACTTAAGAACAATGCCAGTCCAACCTGAACAATTGTAATAATCAAACTATTTTTATACCATATGAAATATGAGTTCGCACCGCTGAATAACATTTTGTATTCATTTAAATTCGCACTTGCCCAGTCAATAGAGAAGTTCAGTCCATAACGCATCAGATCAGAGCCGGGACGAAGTGATGAAACAGCAAGAAGCGCTAATGGAAGCAACGTGATAATCGCAATAATCACAAAGAAGATAAATAAACACGTTGAATAGATTTTTGATTTTTTAGTTATTGACATTGTTTATTCCCCCTTTTTACTTCCTATAGTTCCATTGATCCAGAGCTGTACAATATTAACTGCCAGAACAATAAGCAGGAATATTACACCGATTGCACTTGCAATACCAAGCTGACTCTGCTCAAATCCCATTCGATATAACATACCCACTAACGTGGTAGCCACATTGTTCGGTGATTTATTTCCATTAAACAGCATATAGCTCTCTGAGAACATTGCCATACCACCAAAAATGGAAATGGTAAGTACATAAATTGTTGTAGGTTTTAATAATGGAATTGTAATATAACGGAGCTGTTCCATACTTGTTGCTCCATCAATAGATGCAGATTCATACAGGTCCGCTGGTATCTGCTGAAGTCCGGATAAATAGTACATCATATTTACACCCGTCCATCTCCACAGACACAGGAAAAACATTGTACACCAGACCGTAGCCGGTGTTCTTAGCCATACAATTGGTTTTATTCCAAAAAGTCCAACTACCTGATTCATAAAAGAACCGTCCAGTTCACCAAACATCAGTCTGAAAACAACGCCTGCAACTACAACTGAAGTCAGTGCCGGAATAAACAGAATGCTTCGAAATGTTCCTTTGGCTCTCATATGTTTGCTGTTAAGCATTGCAGCAAGAACCATCGGAATCGGAATCATTAAAAGACAGGTAACGATCGTATAGAAGATACTGTTTTTCAAACTCTTAATAAAGACTGCATTTGTTAAGATCTTATAATTTTCAAGTCCTACAAATGTTGTATTTGGTCCGGCAACCTTCTGAAAACTCATAATAATCATGCTCACGATTGAGTATGCGAAGAATACAACAAATGTAATGATAAATGGCATTACAAATACATAGGGTGCCACCTTTTGCGAGTATAATAATTTTTTAAATTTACTTTGTTTTTTCAATGCTATCCCTCCCTATGTTACATTCAGACATATATTTTTCCGATATTTTGCTAAAAGAAAGGCTACAGGATCTCCTCCTGCAGCCTTCCAATTAATCTTTAATCTCTATGCCTGAAATTCAAAGCATATATTTTAGTAGATAATAGAATCCTGTTCGCTCTGAAGAAGTTCTTTAGCATCCTGGTCTACAGAAATTTCGAATGCATTGGAATAAGTTGTAGATACCAGTGTACTATATGTTGCTGAATAACTGCCGCTGATGTTTGGAGCAGTAATGTCTGTTCCGTTTTCTTTCAGAATATCAAATGGGTTAGTAGTAAAGTATGCAAGGAACTTATTATCTTTGTTTTCTGTGATAGCCGGATCATCCCAAAGTTCTGTACGAATCGGGTCAAATCCAAGTTTTTCCCACTCATATGTACAACCTTCTTTTGATAATTTAGCAAAAGCAAGGAAGTCTTTAGCTAACTGTTCGTTCTCTGTTCCTTTGATAACAGATGTTCCTGTACCACCCTGAAGAACTTCACGTGTATCGCCTTCGTTCCATACAGGAATTGGATAGATTGCCATCTTACCGTCAAGATCCGGGCAATAGTCTGTAAATCTTCCCATGTACCATAATGGCATAATTACGGATGCAACGCCTGCACCGTTAAGATGTCCGTACCACTCTTCTGTGTGGAATCCACCACCAGGAGCAATCTCACATACACCATCGTTGATCATGCTGCGGATATAATCAATTACTTCTGCATGCTCGTCTGTAACAAGGTTTGGATTTCCATCTTCGTCTACATACTGAGCACCTTTTTCAAGCATCATACACTGTGGAAGGAAAAGGTCAGATGTTTCTACTGCACACATCGGAGTTCCTGTCTTCTCCAGTACAGTCTTACCGGCTTCTACATAATCATCCCATGTAACGATGTCTGCCGGATCAATACCAGCTTCGTTCATGATGTCCATGTTATAATAAGCAACTGTAGCTCCTAAGTGGAAGTCTACACCGTAATAATTTCCTTCGTTGTCTCCGTACATGCTGATTCGTGACATAACAACGTCATCTTTATATGGCTCTACAGCATCATTGATTGGAAGTAAGTAACCATCTTTTAGGAATGCACCATAATGTCCGATTTCGATATCTGCCATATCAGGAGCGCCTTCTCCAGACTGACACGCAATAAGTAATTTGCTGTGTAAGGATGATGACTCACCTGTTGTAACAGTTAAGTTAATCGGTCTGTCTGGATTCTGTTTGTTCCACTCATCAGCCATGGATGTCCAGAATCCTACATGCAATTCCTGGAATGTCCAGAAACTAAGGTCTGTTCCTCCATCCACAAATGTGTTTGTTCCCTGTGTGGATCCGTCATCTGCTGCTAAAACAGGTGCAGTGGAACCAAGAATCATCGTTGCTGCCAATGCGCAGGCAAGAAGTCGTTTTTTCATATAGTTACCCTCCCTAAATTGTTTTTTGTGTACCTTTCGTACCGTTCTTTGCTACACGTTTAGATTAACGTTAATCCAACAAAATGTCAATAGCAAATTTTAATTTCACCGTTATTTTGTATAAATTATATGTTTTATATCATGTTTTTTGTACATAACTCACAATGCCCTATTCTGTTTTCACTTTCATTTATTGACATTTGATTTTTGCGGTATTATAGAATATAATTGAACATATTTGTAACTGTTCAACACTTTCACAGTTACAGAGTCAAAATATAAATGGGACTTTGCAAATCAAACAGAGAAAGATGTCCCCTCTGCAAACTACCAGAAGGAGTACCTAAATGAACAGTCAACAACATAAAAGAATCACATTAAAAGATATATCAGAACAGTGCGGTTATTCCGTCAATACAGTTTCCCGCGCACTCAGAGACGATCCCAGGCTCCCGGAAGCCACTATATCCCGGATTAAGCAGGTTGCAGATGAGCTTGGATACATGAAAAACATAATTGCCTCTTCCATGCGTTCCGGTCACACAAACCTGATTGCCGTTATTGTTGACGATATTCAGAACCCTCATTATTCTGATATTATCTCACAAATTTCTATCAAATTGCGAAAATATGGATATCATACTTTAATTTTAGCATCATACATAGAAAAAAATTACGCAGATTATTCACTGTCCCTCGCATTATCTTATAATGTCAGTGGAATCGTTTTTTTTCCACGAAATTATAATAAAAATGCTATAAATCTCATCAATCAAAATAAAATCCCATTGGTACTGATTGACCGTGAAATACCAGAATGTCAGACGGACTTCGTACGCTGCGATGATTATCAGGGAGGATATCTTGCTGGAAAGCATCTTCTGGAATTGGGTCACCGTCGATTTCTCTATCTTCCAGGGCCAAAATATAATCTCTCACAGACTCGTCGTTATGCTGGTATTATGGATGCACTCTCAGAGGCAAACGTACCGGTTTCTAACGTTCGCCAGATAGATTATCACACTGTATTTGGTTCTCCGGTTCCTTCAACTTCTTCCTATAAATCATACGAAGAGTTGTTTTTCCCTGTCGATTACACCGCTGTGATCGGTTTCAACGACCTTCAGAGCTATTCTGCAATGGAAATACTAAAAGAACGAGGATATCGTATTCCCGAAGATATATCTTTAATCAGCTTTGATCATCTGCGAAAAACACATACATACCTTCCGCCACTGACAAGTATCGCCGACAATACAGACAAAAGCATTGCGGATACTGCTGTTTCAATACTTTTAGATAAGATTAAAAATTCAGACAGTAAGTTTACCGGTGCAGTTTTACCCGTAACCATATATGACGGACATACTACCGGACCAGTTAATAAGGCTTTTGAGACTTCTTTTTAATAATCTGATCTGTATTTTATAAAAGCAGGATGTGAGGTTCCGTATTAATGCCGGGATCTCACATCCTGTTTTATTATCGCGTATATAAAAGATGAATTCTGATGCCAGAGCCTGTTTGAAAAAGATTTTCTGCAATCCGCGCCCGAATGCATCTATCGCTACATTTTATAATATCTTAAAGTCAATCACATTTATCGAATGTGGTGCAAGATTCACCTGATATACGCCACTTGTTTCCTTTGTCGGAAGCTGTTCAATAAATACTTCCGTTCTATCAATATCATTATAAGAATCTACCGAACTTCCCACGATCCGATACTCTTGAACTTCGTACCTCGCATATGAATTTTCATCCAGGCAGATTTCCAGTTTCTTTTCTTTGTCCGGTTCTTTGTTTACAACGGCAATAGAAATTTTTTCTGTTTCAGAATGCTGTGTAGCCAAAATATCAAGTGTATTCACAGTTACTTTTCTGCCATTTTTATCCGACACTGTAAATGTATTTTTCTCACCTTCTTCCCAACTATCCAGAACAGTATCCCCCATGTGATTCACATACAAGTCAAATACATGATAAGTGCTTCTCAGTACAACTCCATCCTTATAACTGTAAATACATCCTCTTGTATTCAAAATTGGTGCAAAGTTAGCCATTCCAACAATATCACAATTGCGATTCATTGCATTTAAAAAACATGCCGTAAAAACAGCGTCTGCAATCGTATAAGAGGAATTATCGTCATTTTTGTCTCTCGGTATAAGATAGCTGTCTTTATCAATTCCCTGTTTAATCGTATGCACATTTGGATGATGCCACCCTCGTAAATTCCATTCATCAAAAGCAATTTTTATTTTCTTTTCCAGATGTAATGCCGTAAGCAGACCTTTTACGTCAGTAACTGCCCGGTCTACCTGTTCCGTGTATGCCATGCACTGAGTATAATCTGCAAGTTCATTTTTTTCCGCAAGCATATCCCAATATCCATGCAGAGAAATCCAGTCCAGATATTCTCCACAATGTTTTAAAAGGTTCATTGTCCAGTCAATATCAGGAAGTGCCGCTGCTGATAATTCTACTGTCGGTGACACATGCTTTATCATTTTTGCAGATTCCTTTACAAGTCGCCACCACTCTTCAGAACTTTTCGCACCTATCTCCCAATTTCCATAATTTTCATTTCCGATGCTCCAATATTTTACATTGTATGGCTGTTCCTCTCCATTAGCAATTCTCCATTTTGCATATTTACCTTCATTTTCAAGATTACAGTATTCTACCCAGTCACTCATTTCTTCTGCTGTTCCGGTTCCTGCATTGGTACAGATATAAGGTTCACAGGCTATTTTTCTGCACATATGAATATATTCATCTGTCCCAAACGTATTCGGATCCTCTACACGCCATGCTTTATCAAAAAATGGCTGCCTATTCTCTCCCACCCCATCTTTCCAATGGTAAGAAGATACAAAACATCCTCCCGGCCAACGCAAAACAGGGACTTTGATTTTCTTCATCGCTTCAATGATGTCCTCGCGAAATCCTTCCTCATCTGATAATTCATTTCCCGGATCATAAATCCCGTCATAAATCTGTCTGTGAAAATGCTCGATAAAATGTCCATATAACATGGGACTTCGTTTTCCTATTACTCTTTTCGAATTTACATGGTATTTCATACCGATTACCTCCCGAAATAATACTCAGCGCGCTTTTATATCTTTGAATATAATCGAGGTTTAAGTATTTATATACTATTTTACCGAACATTTTTTGCCTGCAGCGACTTTCTACAGTTTGTATTTCTCACTGTTTTATCCTCTGGTTACTGTCCCCTCTCACTGCTCTCAGTAATACACTTTGCGATGCGCAGAATTTATGTTATTCGCCATTGAAGCAGAGTACTTACCTGGTTTGCTTAAAACAGCTTTTCCGAAACTCCTTTGGAGTCATTCCAGTTTCAAGTTTAAAACACTTAGTAAAAGAACTCTGATTTGAAAATGATAAATATTCCGAAATTTCCTGTATCTGATAATTTGAATATTGTAATAATTCCTTTGCCTGTTTTATTTTTTCTTTTCGTATATATTTCTCCACAGAACATCCTTCATATTTTTGGAATAATCTGCACAGGTAATCACCGTTTATCCCAGTTTCTTCCCATACACGATGAATATCTACATTGTGAAGGTGTTTATAAATATAATCTTTTGCTTTCTCAACATAATGATTAGTTTCCGGTGATTTTTTCGCCTCCATTACTTGTCTTGCAAATTCCTCTTCATATTCTTCTGCTTTTTTTGCGATAACCTTCTTGTCTTTCTGTCTTTCGATGTCACATATATAATTGTCTGCCATTGTAAAAGCAAGTTCCGGACTAATCCCTCCGCGAATTGCCGCTCTGGATGCAAGTGTTATAACAATAATTGCAATGTTTTTATCATTCCGCAGATCCTCATCTGCCACTCTTCCTAATTTTCCCTCATATTTCTCCCTCTGGCATCTCCTTAACTGTCGCAAATCTCCCGATTCAATGCTAAATAATTTCCGTCGTTCGTGGTCATATGGATTATGGCATATTTCGGTTTCCTGCATATCAAATATTTTATTTACAATATTTCGTTTCAGATTTTCTTCCATTTTTCTATGTTATCCTCTTTATGAAAAGCACCCGCCGATCCGCGGGCGCTTTTTTATATATCTGAGTTTTATTTTAACACATTTCATGCTGATGCAGGTATTTTTCTCTGGTTGCAAGACCACCTCTGATATGCCGCTCCTGCTTATTCACATCCAGAACCTGTCTGACTTCACTGGCCAGTCCCGGATTTAGCTGTTTGAGACGATCGGTACAATCCTTATGTACTGTACTCTTACTAATTCCAAATTTCTTCGCCGCCTGACGCACTGTCGCCTTTGTCTCAATAATATAATTCGCAATTTCCACTGCCCGCTCTTCGATATAATCTTTCACGGATAAGCCTCCGAAGACGCTGTTTTTACAGTGTATGCTTTAGCGCAAAATCGTATGTCCGAAGTTTTCGCTCACATAAAAACGACCGTCCTTTCGGGCGGTCGCTATATGGGATTTCCCATTTCTTATTTAAATTTAATCTCTTTCCCTTCCAGTCTCCACTGTCTGAATTCTGCGGAGGCAGATAACAGAAGGTCTGAGGATGAGTTCAGGGCTGTTTCTACGGAGTCCTGAATAACGCCGATGATAAATCCAACTGCAACAACCTGCATGGCAATATCATCTGAAATACCAAACAGAGAACATGCCAGCGGAATCAGCAGAAGGGATCCACCTGCA
Organism: Blautia sp. CGZ-1-C1; assembly: GCF_056504575.1. NCBI lineage: Bacteria > Bacillati > Bacillota > Clostridia > Lachnospirales > Lachnospiraceae > Blautia > Blautia sp. CGZ-1-C1. The sequence goes on along the minus strand of NZ_JBWLUT010000099.1, from coordinate 22,458 downwards.
ACACCGGAAGCTCCACATGCAGACAGAGCAGCAAGTAAACTTAAGATGATTGCTGTCGGAATATCTACGTTAATACCAAGTGTGAATGCTGTAGCCATTGTCATAACTGTAATAGTGATGGCTGCACCATCCATGTTAATCGTAGCACCAAGCGGAATAGTTACAGAATAAGTATCTCTGTCCAGTCCCATCTCTTCGCAGACTTTCATATTTACCGGAATGTTGGCTGCTGAACTTCTTGTAAAGAATGCTGTCAGCGCGCTTCTTTTCAGGCAGTGGAAAATCAGCGGATATGGATTCTGACGGATACACCAGTAAACCAGAATCGGGTTTGTTACAAAATAGATAAACAGCATACATCCTACAAGCAGAACAAGCAGTTTTCCATATGTAGTAAAGATATCCAGACCATTTGTAGATACTGTGTTAAATACCAGGCCAAAGATTCCGACAGGTGCAAGGTTAATGATCCATGTTACTACCATGGAAATTCCATCCGCAACATCAGCCAGAACTTTCTTTGTCATCTTATCTGCCGCACGGAATGCAAGTCCCAGAAGAACTGCCCACATCAGAATTCCTACATAGTTTGCATTTACCAGAGAAGATACCGGGTTTGCAACGACATTTAACAGAAGGTTATTTAACACCTCTGCAATGCCCTGTGGTGCGCTTGTATCAGTTGCTGCGTTTGCAAGTGTCAGTTTTACAGGAAATGCCATACTTGCAAATACTGCGATCACTGCTGCCAGTACAGTACTGAACATATACAGGATAATAACTGTCTTAATAACTCCTCCATGAGATTTTCCTGCGTTACACAGAGAGCTGATAACCAGGAAGAACACCAGTAACGGTGCGATTGCTTTTAAAGCACTTACAAAGACATCACCCAGAATTGCGATTCCTGTGGCCTGTGGAACTGCGATTCCAAGAATCGCACCAAGAATCAGACCAACCAGGATTCTCTTTACCAGAGCGATCTCAGTCCATTTGTCCCAAAACTTTTTCATCTCTTTACTCCTTTTTTCCTTTACTTTGTTAAAACACTGATACGTTACATTATAAGGTAAACTCACGGAATATGCAAGGGGTGCGCAGAATTTATGCTAATCGCATAAATCCGCGCCGTATGTCTCTGGATTTTGGTATATTCATGCCAAAACACCTCGCGGAATAGTAGCGTGTGAACAGTTACCATAAGGAGTCTGCTTTGGTTAAAATACCAAATTACAGACTTGACAATATCAACTGTTTAGCCTATTCTATTTCTAATAGGAGCTGGCTTTTTGCACTGGAAAAAGCTGGCTGTTTTGCTGATTTGGCACATGCTGATGATAGGGATAACGAAAACTATAAATGCAGATATAACAAATATCTGATAATGTACATGAGAAGATGGAGGATAAATCAATGGATAACTGGAATAATGTGAAACTGGTACCGGAATTTTCAGAGCAGGGTGTAGACTGCTATCGTCTGGAGGGCGGAAACTACGAGAATGAATATTATGTAGTTTCTGAATCAGAAACAAGAAAGCTTCTGAATACACCGGAAGTAGTTGGATACGAAGTGTATCATTGTCTGATTCCGTCCACTTCTCAGATGCTCTACTATTTCAAAGAACAGAAGAAAGTAACAACCGCAAATATTCTTTCAATTCTTCGCGGCGCATTAAACTATCCGCTTGAGGAGAGCTGCTACAGAGAACATATCCGCGTTCATGATATCAGCTTCCTTTCCAGTGAACGTGTATTTAATGAAGATGAGATCGCAGGTCTGGAAATCAAATACAGCAAACTGACAATGGTACCGGACAGTACTCTGCTGATTGGTGACATCATTGCAACTGGTGAAACATTAATTCACTGTCTGCGTTATGTAACAGATTTCTACAGAGAACACGGTGCAAGACTTCGCAATATTATCATTTTTACGATTGGTGGTACTACAGGGATTACGATTCTGGAACGTCTGACGAAAGAAATCCGTGAATTCTGGCCGGAATTTGAGGGATTTATCACAGTATATTATGAGGGGATTTTCAGCACTTATCAGGATAAGGGTGTATCCGGAATTAATCTTCCTGACGTAGACTTCTACTGGAAAGATGGTATTATTGCGCCGGAATTCAGAAGAGAGACTTTGTCCATGAGAAATCCGCTGTTTGAGAAATGTATTATTTATGATGGCGGTGCAAGACGTTATGAGATTCATGAGCATGTAGAGGAAGTTCTGGAATTCTGGAAGGAAATGTTACAGCGCGCAGATCAGATTGATTTCAAAGAACTGCTTGATGAGAAATTAGGTTATGTGACACCGATCTCTTATGAAGATTGGGTAAAGGCAAATCATTATGAGAAAATCAATCCATCCGTGAATAAATGGTTATACAAACAGGAACAGGGATATATCCAGAGTATGCAGGATGTGACTCTGAAAGAGATTGCTGAAGAGCGAATTCAGGAATTTACTACTGCTTTGAAAAAATATATTATTTAACCAAATCAGAAAAGTCCCTTGCTTCAATTGCCAAGAGCAATAAACAGCGGGTAGAGATTAACATAATATAGCCGGAATTTACGATTTATGATTAATTATCGTAAACTCCGGCTATATTTTTGTCAGTTTATTCTTCAAATATCCGGAAAGTTCCCGGGTTCTGCCCAGGCAATTCCGGCAGAAGCGACCAGTACTTTTTCATTTCCATCAGGAAGTCGGATCGGTGAATCTGCCAGACTTCTCCAGAAAGTGTCCATCTTATTCAGCAGTTCCGATTGGCTAGATACTGGCAGACCTGACAGGACTGATCTATATGAAAAAGATTTACAGAGATTCTTTATAAAATGGTTAGAAATCCACCATTAATTGAACACATTTTTTCTGTATGATAAATGAGTAATTGGGAATAAGTCTGATACATTGTATAGGGGATTTTACAGGAGAAATGAAAAATGACAGATGAAGAATATTATGAATTTATACGACCATATGAAGATGCCAAGCAGATGCTTCTTACCCGTCTGGATGTGCTGAACCACAATCTTTACGGAGAAGCCTCGGCAAGACCGATCCACAATATCCAGTGCAGAATCAAAAAGAAACAAAGTATTGAAGAGAAACTTCGCCGAAAAGGAAAAGAAGAAACCGTAATCAACGCCAAAGATTATCTGCAGGATATTGCAGGTGTCAGAGTGATCTGCTACTTTGTAGATGATATCTATAATCTGACAGAACTTCTGAAAAGTCAGAGTGACCTGATTGTGATAAAAGAACGGGATTATATCAGCAGCCCGAAGCCAAATGGTTATCGAAGTTATCATGTGATCGTAGGAGTGCCGGTATATTGTCTGGATGGGATGGAATACTTTCCGGTGGAGATACAGTTTCGAACAATGTCCATGGATTTCTGGGCAAGCATGGAACATCGTATTTCCTATAAGAAAGAACGTGCAGATAAGGATCAGCTTAAAGATGAATTAAGAGAATATGCGAATATGCTAGTAGAAATCGAAGGACGATTTGAACAGTATAATGAAACAGATCATCAGCTAGAGAAATACCAGAGTAAATAACAAAGTAAAAGGACTTGCAGGAAGCGAACTTGGCAAAGTCGATATAACACCTTACAAATAAATCATAAAAGTCAAAAAAGGGGCTATCTATTTCCCGATAGCCCCTTTGCATAAATTACATAATCTTGCGGAACAGATCTTTCAGATCTTCTACGCTTGCATCTTTCGGGTTTCCTGGTGCGCATGCATCTGCGTGTCAGCTTCGATTGCTGCTTTTCTGTACTCATCCTGAGTCATTTCAAAAATGAACAATAGCTTTTTGCTATCATTTGCTACATGTACCATAACATTAGTATACTGCTTATTATAACAAGGAATCTGCAAAACAGCCAGACATAAACGCCCAAATTATGCTATAATCCTATTATGATGTCGGAATCAAAGGTAAATCAATTTTACTCTGTTCTGACGTCCAGTCATTGTTTTATAGCAAAAGATTTCATCCACTTACAGAAGGGAGATTTTATCTTATGGATCTTATAAAAGAAGCACTTTCCATGGGCTTTGCAAATGCAGCGATCATGGATACAAAAGACCTGGTATTTGTACCGGAATACCGACAGTTTTGCGAAGACAATATGTGTGGAAATTATAATCTGGTGCCGGCATGTCCACCTGCCTGCGGCACTGTAGAGGAAATGCACGAAAGAGCAATGAAGTACGAAAAAGCACTGGTTCTTCAGACTGTTTTGAAAGATCCTCTTATGGATCCAGTTCTTTTTAAACAGGCGAAACATGCGCAGAATATTCTTACAGAACAGCTCGCCAAGCGTATGCAGGAAACCGGAAAAGATGATGTTCTAATCATGAGTGCAGGTCCATATAAAAATTGTTCCTGCATGTCAGCCTACAGCGTAGATGCGCAGAAGATGGCAGATGCCGTAGGAATGATCTGCTGGGCAGACGATTCAGATGTGAGATTCTTTACTCAGATTCTGTTTCATGAATAGATAGGCAGATTTTGTATTTCCGATGATTGCCCAAAAAGCTCATCACAAAAATAATGCAAAATACGACCGCACTTTATCTCCAATAATGAGATATTGTACGGTCACATTTTATTTTCAGTCAGCCATGTCAATCGGATATTCGCAACCTCCGCAGGGGACTTTTTTGCTATATGATTCTCATGTTACTTATGGTGTTTATCATTTTCATGCTTACTATTTCTGTGTTTATCACTTCCATGTTTATGATGGTGGTGTCCATGCTTATGTTTTTTATTTCCGCAAACCTCACAGCCAAGTTCAATTTTCCCCTGTTTCTCCTCATCCCAGGTTCCATAAGATACCATCGGTGTGTCTTTCATAATACACAGACTGATTGTCTGATAAAGGATAATCCCGCCCATCTTAGCTCTGTAGACAAACAGTTCACGTCCAAAATAATCACAGATTTTTCCCAGCACTTCTCCCTCTTTAAAGGTCTCTCCTGGCTGTTTTGCAGGATACCAGCAGCCGGACACCGGGGCATCTTCATAAATCACAGGACTTACTTCTACCGGAGGTTCACCGTGCGTATGGGACTTGCCGCAAAGAACACCAAGGTGTCTTAAGATATTCTTTACATCATGAACATCTTCTGCAACCAGATCTTCACACCAGCGGGAGCTGTGTCCACGTTCCAGCAGGATACTTGGAATCCCCATGCTTCCGGCATAGTTATAAGCTCCGCCTGTTCCACACATGGAAGTTACCAGATAGTCCACATGTGCGATTTCCGCCATCTCCCGGCTTTTTGCAGCTACTTCCGGAGTTGCTGCACCTGTACAGTATACATAAGATACCAGTCCCTCAAATCCATCACCGCAGTGCAGATCCACATAGTAATCTGCCTTCGGGAAAAATTCTGTCACAACAGTATAAGCGATCCTGTCACTAAGTGTACCATTCGGATTTCCAGGGAAAACTCTGTTCAGGTTTTTTCCATCCTCATAAGTAAGACTCATGGTACGGTGTTCGAATCCAGTTCGGTTCATCAGACGGATCACTATGATATTTCCTGCGATCTTCTTCGGATCCAGCTCATCTGCAAGCTGCATAGCTGCCTGAATTCCTACATATTCTGCATTATGTACCCCACCGGAGATCAGAACAGTCTCCCCCTCTTTTTCTCCACAGATCAGTGTTACCGGAATTCCGAATTCTGCCCCGATGATGTGCACAAATCCTGATACTTTCTCACCCGGTTTTGCTTCCAGGTCTGCTACTCGTAATGTTCGCATCAAATCTTCTCCTTCCACTCATTCCATCTCTGCCAGATCTTATCATCCACTGGCAGGCTCTTATTTCATTCTGTAAATTCCACTTTCAATAGTTAGTTCTATAAAACTTTTATATTTTCAAACAGGGAGCCAATACTTGAAATATCAACTCCCTGCTTTTTACTTTTACCATACGTTCACATCGGATTAATTTTCTTCTATATGCTCTCTTCCCTGATTGATAATCGTCCGCACATGATCATCTGCCAGAGAATAAAAAATGGACTTTCCCTCTCGTCGGTTCTTCACCAGTTTGTTTTGCTTCAGGATTCTAAGCTGATGGGAAATTGCAGACTGTGTCATATTCAGTGCTTTCGCAAGGTCGCATACACATACCTCTGTTTCGAAAAGCACAAACAGAATACGGATTCTTGTAGAATCTCCGAAAATCTTAAACAAATCTGCCAAATCCTCAAGTTCCGTCTCTTCTGGCATTGTTTTATTTATAATTTCCATTGAATCTTCATGAATTTCATAATAGTCACAAGCCTCGTCTTTATGTTTTTCCACGCTTTCACCATTTTCCTTCCTGTCTGCAACTGTCTGTTATTCTATAAATTTTTGTAACTGTTCAGTACCTTCACAGTTACAGGTTTTTTACAAATAAAGTACGGATTGCGTTTAATACCGCAATGATCATAACACCTACATCTGCAAAAATAGCCATCCACATATTGGCAATTCCCAGCGCACCAAGTATCAGACACAAAATCTTAATGCCAATTGCAAAATAAATATTCTCATATACAATATGAATACACTTTCTTGCAATCTTAATCGCTTTGGAAATTTTCAGCGGATCATCATCCATCAGTACGATATCTGCTGCTTCAATCGCTGCATCAGAACCCAGTGCACCCATAGCAATACCAATATCTGCTCTGGACAGTACCGGCGCATCATTGATACCGTCACCCACAAATGCAAGCTTCTCTTTTTCGGATTTCTGATGAAGTAATTCTTCTACTTTACTTACTTTATCAGCCGGAAGAAGTTCACTGTAAACTTCCTCAATTCCCAGTTCTTTTGCTACCTGATCTGCAACACGTTTAGAATCTCCGGTAAGCATAACTGTTTTCTTGATACCAGCTTTCTTCAATTCAGCAATTGCTTCTTTTGCATGAGGTTTCAGAATATCAGAAATAAGAATATGACCTTCATATCTTCCATCTACAGCCATATGAATTACTGTACCAACATGATGACATTCCTGATAGGAAATTCCAAGGCGTTTCATTAATTTTGCATTTCCTGCTGCTACAGATATACCATCCACTTTCGCAGTTACACCATTACCACTGATTTCCTCAATATTCGTTACTCTGTTTCTGTCAATTGGTTTTCCATATGCTTTCTGAAGACTCTTACTGATCGGGTGGGAAGAAGAACATTCTGCAAGAGCTGCATATTCCAGCAGTTTTTCATCTGAAATCTCATTATGATGAACTCCGCTTACTTCAAAAACACCCTGTGTCATTGTACCAGTTTTATCAAATACTACATAGCTGGTCTGTGCAAGTGTTTCCAGATAGTTGGAACCTTTAACCAGAACGCCCTGATTACTTGCTCCACCGATTCCTGCAAAGAAGCTTAAAGGAATACTGATCACCAGTGCGCATGGACAGCTGATTACCAGGAAAGTAAGTGCTCGGTAAATCCAATCACCCCACATAGCCGGTTTTCCCATGATCAAAAGTACGATCGGAGGAATAAAAGCAAGTGCAAGTGCTCCGTAGCATACAACCGGAGTATAATATTTGGCAAACTTTGAAATAAAATTCTCTGATTTTGATTTTCTGGAACTGGAATTCTCCACAAGTTCCAGAATCTTGGATACGGTAGATTCTCCGAATTCTCTGATCGTACGGATTTTCAGAACACCTGTCATATTGATACATCCGCTGATCACTTCGTCTCCGGCTTTTGCATCTCTTGGAAGGCTTTCTCCGGTCAGTGCACTGGTATTTAAAGTAGAAACACCATCAATGATCACACCGTCGATTGGAACTTTTTCTCCTGGCTGTACAACAATTACAGTACCAATTTCAACTTCATCCGGGTCTATCTGTTCAAGTTTTCCATCCACCTCAATATTTGCATAATCCGGACGAATGTCCATCAGTTCACTGATGTTACGTCTGCTCTTTCCTACTGCATAACTCTGGAAAAGTTCTCCAATCTGGTAGAACAGCATAACCGCAACACCTTCAGAATAATCTCCGAGCAGAATTGCTCCCACAGTAGCTACTGCCATCAGGAAATTCTCATCGAATACCTGTTTATTTCTGATACCTTTAAATGCCTTCTGAAGAATATCATAGCCAATTACCAGATATGGAATCATAAACAGTCCAAATCTGACATATCCATCTATCGGTAATTTAGAAAAAAGTACGATCAATACCGCCGCTACGATGATTCTGATCAGCATCTTCTTTTGCTTCTTATTCATCTTAATACCTCACTTCTTATAAAACAGGACCGCCGCCAGAACATATATCAGTGGATAACCATAACCGTCTGACATATCTCTGTGCTGCAGTCCCTCTCTGCTAATTTACGACAATTCCCGTAAATATATCATCAACAGGAATCGCTCCTGAATTAAAGATAGATTTCGCAGTCGTCTTCTACCTTCTTGCAGTTTGCCAGAACGTCTTTCATAACTGCTTTCGGATCCTGTCCTTCTTCAAATTCAACGATCATTTTCAGCATCATGAAGTTTACTGTTGCATCCTTAACACCAGCTGTATTCTTAGCAGCTTCCTCCATTTTGTTTGCACAGTTTGCGCAGTCTACGTCGATTTTGTAAGTCTTTTTCATTGTATTTTTTCCTTTCCGGCTCATGAATAGATTTTCACATCATCATATGAGCACTTGTTCATTTGTTAATTTTATTATAACAGCTTTTTATTCTCTGTCAATAACTTATTGTTAAAAAAATTGCAAATATCAAATTCTTATATCATAGGAACATTACGGAATCATTTCCTATGATATAAAAACAGAGGATACCGTCTGATTCTTCTTCCTGCTGCACCCTCTGTCTCATCTATCATTTGCGAAATGATTATAATCTTTTTATTTACTTTTCTTATGGTAGAATTTTTCGACCTCTGCCAGATATAAAATAGTAAAAGTGACACCTGACACTATCCATGATCCAATATAAATCCATACAATACATTCCATTGTTTCAAATGATGGTAAAACAACCAGAATGCAGACTACTCGAAACAGGCAGATTGTAAGTAATGTAGTAACCATTGACACCAATGTTTCTCCAAGGCCGCTGCATGCTCCTGAAAGAGCTTCTGCAACAGCATAGAATACAAAGAACGGTGCCATCATCTGCATATATCTTATAACCAGCGGTATCAATGTCGGAACGTCTTTCTGATCGATAAACAACGGTCCGATCAGTCCGGAACCGAAATAAAGGACAATACTGATAATTCCTACCGCGATCACAGATAAGCCCGTACCGATCAGGGCTCCCTTCTTTACTCTTTTCGCCTTACCGGCGCCCAGATTTTGCGCGGTATATGTAGTCAGTACAGGTCCCATGGAATCCGCTATCAGCCAGATCAGTAAATCCAGTTTATCACAGATTCCCCATGCTGCAATACTGTCAGTTCCCATTGTGTTAATACTTGCCTGAACAATAGAATTGGCAATTGGAAACAGCATGGACTGAAGAGCTAACGGGAAACCTTTGTTTATCATCATTCCCATATGCTCTTTGCAGATTCTCATAGTTCTGATTCCTATCTTTTCTTCCAGGAAATCAGATTTCACAAGAAAATATGCGGTAAGTACAACACTTACAATCTGAGAAAGTACAGTAGCTGCTGCCGCTCCTCCAACACCAGTATGCAGAAGTCCTACCAGTATGAGATCTGCAACAATATTGACCACACTGCATACGACCAGTACATATAATGGCTTTTTAGAATCTCCAAACGCACGCAAGACTCCTGCCATCATGTTATAAAGGATCATTGCCCATATTCCGCCAAAATAAATTCGGCAGTAGATCAGTGATCCTGTACGGACTTCTTCCGGAACAGACATAATATCAAGCAGCCATGGGGAAAAAACAGCCCCGGCTGCTGCACAGATAATTCCCAGAATACCTGCAAGTAAAAGAGCTGTCCGCACTGCACAATGCAGTCCTTCTTTATCTTTTGCTCCAAAATATCTGGAGATCATAATCGTCGCACCTGTTGCAAGTCCGTTCATAAAATTAAGCGGAAATTTAAAAAGCGTATGCACAGAGTCAATTGCTGCAAGTCCGATTTTTCCGCTAAACTGACCAACAATAACCGCATCAACCGTTGTGTACAACTGCTGGATCAAGCTTCCCGCAATCAGTGGAAGTACAAAAAGTAATAATGCTTTTCCTATATTTCCAGAGATCAGACTATCTTTTTTCATTATTTACTGCCCTTTTGGAACAAATGGCAGGCAACACTGTGTCCATTTTCCACTTCTACAAGATGCGGATTCTCCTTTTTGCAGATATCCATGCAATGCTCACATCTTCCCTGGAACGGACATCCCTGTGGAAGATCCAGTGGGCTCGGAGCCTCACTTTCAATACTCTCGATTGGTTTGGAAAAGTCCATATTAATATCAAATACTGCACCCATCAGTGCTCTTGTATATGGATGCATTGCTTTCATATCAAGATCTTTTCCCGGAAGAACCTCTACGAGGTTTCCAAGATACATAACGGCTACCTGATGTGCCACTAACTGAACCAGTGCAATATCATGACAGATAAAACCAAATGTGATGTTCTTTTCTCTCTGAAGCTTCGTGATCAGTTCAATTACTGTTTTCTGAACAGAAACATCAAGAGCGGAAGTTGCTTCATCCAGAACAACGATTTCCGGTTCCAGTGCCAGTGCTCTCGCGATTGCAACACGCTGACGCTGTCCACCACTCATATTGTGAGGATAACGATCCGCAAAATCTCCCGGTAATTCTACCATCTCAAGAAGTTTTCTGCAGACAGCATCCTTCTCAGATTTCTTAATCTTTTTGAAATTCATCAAAGGTTCGCACACAATATCACGAATGTTCATTTTCGGATTAAAAGATAAGGTCGGGTCCTGAAATACCATCTGAATGTTCTGACGGTTATTTCTCAGTTCTTCTCCCTTTAATTTCGTGATATCTGTACCGCGGTACAGAATCTCACCCTCTGAAGGTGTATCAAGAGAAACCAGAAATCTCATAAATGTACTCTTACCACATCCGGATTCTCCTACCAGACCCAGTGTTTCACCTTTATACATTTTCAGATTAATATCATTGTTCGCCAGCAGAGTACGTCCATGTGATGCCGCAAATCTTCTGGTTACATGTTTCGCTTCCAGTATTACTTCTCTTTTTTCAGACATATCGTTCACCTCCCCGGGATGGAACTGCCTCCAGAAGTTTTCTGGTATATTCATTCTTTGATTCTTTCAGAATATACTCTCTTGTTCCCTGGTCTTCCATTTTTCCGTTCTTCATTACAACAATATAATCTGACATGTAGGCAGCTACACCCAGATTATGGGTTACTACAATAATGCCTGTATGATAATCATCTCTGAGCTTCATCATCTGACGCACGATCTGTGCCTGCGTTGTTACATCCAGTGCAGAAGTCGGTTCATCTGCAAGAAGAAGCTTCGGCTGATAAGTCATTCCCATCGCAATACCAACTCGCTGTCTCATACCACCGGATAACTGGAAAGGATAAGATTCCATAATATTATCCGGAGACGGAAGTCTCATTCGCTCCAGCATTGCGATTCCCTTACTCCATGCCTCTTTTTTGGAAATTTTCTCATGAGTAAGAATATATTCTGTGAATACTTTTCCGACTTTACGTGTCGGATTCATCATTGCACCACTGTCCTGAAAAATCATGGAAATATCAGAACCACGAAGTTTTCTCCACTGTTCCGGTGTATAGGATAAGAGGTCTTCTCCTTCAAATGTAATACTTCCTTCTGTGACCTTACCGCCACCTGCAAGAAGTCCCAGAACAGCACGGATAACAGTGGTTTTTCCACTTCCGGATTCTCCTACCAGAGAAACGATCTGTCCCTCTTTCATATCCAGATTAAAATTCTGAACAGTTGGAACATTTTTGTAGGAGATTGTCACATTATCTAATTTCAGCATGTTTATTCCTCCTACTCATTTCTTGGATCGAGGATATCACGGATGGAATCCCCAAGCATATTAAATACAACAACTACTACAAAAATAGCAAGACCCGGGAAGATCATCAGCCACGGAGCGGACTGCATACACGCTCTTCCTTCATTCAGCATATAACCCCATTCCGGTGCCGGCGGCTTAGCGCCAAATCCCAGGAAGGACATTGCTGCCAGTTCCAGCATCATGGAACCTATATCTGTCGCAGCAGTAATGATCAGTGTAGGAAGTGCATTTGGAAGCATATATCGAAACAGCATATACGGTGTTTTGGAACCGGTAACGATCGCTGCTGATACATAATCCCTGTCACGGATCTTCATAACCAGGCTTCGTGCCAGACGCGCATATTTGGTCCAGCTTACTACTACAATAGCGATGATCGCATTTTTGATACTTGCGCCCATAATACCTGCAACAGCAAGAGCAAGTACCAGTCCTGGGAAAGCAAGCATCATATCTGCAATTCGCATAATAACAGCATCAATGACACCTCCGAAATATCCTGCAAGGACTCCGGTAACAGTTCCCACCAGAAAGATCAGGGCAACAACACCAAAGGTTGCTGACAGAGATGCACGTGCTCCATAAATAACTCTTGAAAAAATATCCCTGCCCATTTTGTCGGTTCCAAAAATATGTTCCTTGCATGGCGGAAGCAGTGCATCTACCAGAGAACCTTTTAACGGGTCAACCCCTCTGGTTACCACCGGTGCAAATACTGCTGTCAGAATAATACAGACTGCAAGAATAGAAAACACGACAAAAGTTTTATTTGCTAAAAATCTGTTTTTCTTTTTCATGATTCTACTCCTTTAAACGCATACGTGGATCAATATAAACATAAGATGCATCAACGATCAGGTTAATGACCATATAAATCAGGGCAAGCCATAATACATATCCCTGGATCAGATTGTAATCACTGGATGTGATTGCTGAAACTGCAAGGTTTCCAAGACCCGGATAAGAGAAGATTACTTCTACAACACTGGTTCCTCCAAGAAGTGATCCTATGGAAAGACCAAACATTGTGATCAGCGGAAGCAATGAATTTGGAAATACATTGCCCCAGATAATCTTTGATTTCTTTACTCCTCTTGCCTGTGCACCGATCACATAATCCTGACTCAGTTCATCCAGCACCGCTGTTCTTACCTGTCTGGTATATTTGGAAGACATTGCAATCGCAAGTGTCAAAGCCGGAAGAAACAGACTCTTAAAGTCTCCCGCAGAACTGATAACCGGAAATGCATTGATATAAACACAGAATGCCAGCATTAACAGAAGTCCAACCCAGAAGTTAGGCATCGCACATCCGAGGAATGTAATTCCCCGGACGAGATAATCGATCCATTTATCTTTATATATGGCAGACAACATACCTAAAGGTACAGAAATAACCAGCATAAGGATCATGGCCATTAATGTAAGTTTCAAAGTCGGCCATAATCTGGCTGCAAGAAGTTCTGTAACTGGTTTATTTAAGCTGTATGATTTGCCAAAGTCACCTTTCAGACAGTTCTTAAGCCATCTGGTATACTGCACCAGAAACGGATCATTCAGACCAAGTTCCTCGCGTGTCTCCTGAACCATTTCTTCAGTAGGCATTACACCGGTTGCCGTGTACATGTTTCGTACAGGGTCACCTGGTGACATAAAGGTCAGTGCAAATGTAATAAAGCTGATACCGATCAATACGATCACAATCTGTAATAAACGCTTGATTATTTGCTTTTTACTCAAAAAAGACACCTCTTTTTATTTCTGTTTGTAACTATTCAGTAACTTCACAATTCGCAGACTTTTCTTATTCTGCAGGAGTAATTTCTGTTGACAGCCAGTAGTAATCTGCTGTATGGATATGTGCAGAACCAACTTTCTTACTGTAGATCATAGACGAGTTGTAGTATCCATCAATCAGAACCGCTGCATCATCTACCAGGATCTGCTGCATCTGGAAGATCAGATCTTTTCTCTTTTCCGGATCCATTTCACCTTTTAATTCTTCATATAACTTATCATAGTCCGGGTTGGAGTATGCGCAGTAGCTGGTATCAGTTGCCCAGTTAGCCATATATGCCAGAGGATCTCCGGTACCAACAGTGATCCAGTTATTGTTATTAAAGTCATAATCCAGTGCTGCAAGTTTACTCCACTGATCATCTGAGCTTCCGTATTCAGGAACAACACCGATGCCGATTTCTGCAAGATACTGTGCGTGAGCATCTGCAAAGTCATTCAGAAGACGGTTTTCATAAGAAATATATCTAAGGTTGATATTCTGGCCATCCAGTTCACGGATTCCATCTCCATCTGTGTCAACGATTCCTGCATCATCCAGAATCTGTTTTGCTTTTTCCGGATCATAGGTATATGGATTCTCAAGTTTGTCGTAATCATAGTTCAGAGTAGATGGCAGTACGGAAAATCCTGGTGTATAAAGTCCACCGATTGTTCTGGAATTACAGATTGTATCATAGTCAATTGCCATCAGGATTGCCTGACGAAGTGTTTTGTTTCCAAGAACACCATCAAAGTTCATCCATGCAAATCCGCAGCGTACACCGGATGCAATATCAACAGTAAAGTCATCACTGTCCTGGAAATCCTGAATATCTGCTACATTTGTGATATTCTCAACCAAGTCTACCTGACCACTCTGGAGAGCCATTGTTTTTGCGGAGTTATCTCCCATGAACAGCAGATTGATCTTATCGTATGGAACATCTTCACGATAATACTCATTTGCAGCTAATGTATAACCAACACCTACACCATTGAATTCTTCAATCTTGTATGGACCTGTTCCAATAATTCCATTATCGTAGTTTTCAATATGTTCTACATCTGTGATTCCCATAGTTGGGTGGCAGAGCTGTCCTACAAGGTTTGCATATGGTTTGCTTGTTTTGATGTTAATAGTATTTGCATCATCATCTACAGTAACTTCTGCTTCAAATTCCAGATATTTCTCCGGTTTGGCAGATCCGGAAGGTCCTACCTCTTTCATGTGATCAAAATACTCTTTTACCTTTGTCGGAGTTAAATCACATCCGTCAGAGAATTTAATTCCGTCTTTCAGCTTGATCGTCCATTCTGTATGCTCGTCATTTACTTCATAACTCTCAGCAAGCCACGGGATAACTTCCATATTGTCATCGAATTTAAATAATGCTTCAGCAATACCATATCTCATAGCATTCCATCCACTGTTTTCATCATTTGCACTGTTTACACATCCATCTGTGTACATCTGACATCCGAAGTTTAAAACCTTCTCATCACCCTTCGCCTGTACAGTAACTCCCATTAATAATGCAACTGTTGTTGCCGCTGCTAACACAAGTAATTCTCTTTTTGTTTTTTTCATCCTTTACTTCCTTTCTTTTTTTGTTTCTTCGTTGTTTTTCTTCCTTCTCATACTGTCCATTCCTGTGATTTTGAACGAAAAAAAAGACAGATGCTCCCACATCCGTCACGAAATCTTACCATTAAAGAATCAAACATATATATGCAACACATGAAGTTGTAACTCTTAATCAGGATTTCTCGTCGTCCGCAAGAATCTCTTTTACCAGAAATAAGCAGGTCTCCTGACTTAAGCTTACCCATTTTCAACACCTTCCCAGAAAAATATCTTCCAGTGGCATTCAGCTGAAAACCAACTATCACAGTGACGGGATCGTACCGGATTTACACCGGTTTCCCTTTTAATCAGACCAGCAGGACGCTTCTGCTGGTCTGAACTTATCTCTAAAATCATTAAATGACCGTATGAATACTCATCTATCATAACATACCATCATGTATACGTCAATTATTTTAGACTCTTATTTTCTATCTATTTTTCCGTAAATTTCCGGAATTTCTCAAAATTTGTTTCCGGTGTATAGGATTTCAGAACTTCCATCATGTCCTCTACACTATATGTATTATCATACATTCCAATAGATAACGCATACTGCTTATTAAACTCATCTACTGAATCCGCTGTCCAGAATGACTGCTGCAGCCGGAAAGCACTTCCATCTTCACGGTAATCTTCTGCAAAGCCTTCCAGAGCATTTTTCATGGCAACAAATGATGGTGCAACGATAGCACCGTATTTTCCTACAAGATAGTCGATTCTTTCCTTGCCGTTATATCCCTTTTTATTAAACATTTCGTATGTATCTTCTGTAAAACAGTCAATGGAACCCAACAATACATCTGTACTGTTCTCTTCTTCATAAGCATCAATTATCTTGATAAAATCACTTGCGCTCACTACACTCAGAATAACATTATACTCTCCTGTATTCAGCGAATCAGCCAGCTTTTCATCCAGGTGATCTTTTGGATACCCCGGAACCAGAGTAATCTTAATGTCACTGCCTGTTTCAATTTCTTCAGTATCCTGCGTATTCACCAGTTCTTCTACAGACTTCTCATATGACAGGCCATATGCTTCCTGAAGCTTATTCAGAATACCAATCGTTCTCAGACGATGCATCTCATTACCGATAGCAGATCCTCCACATGCTATTATGTAATGATTCTGGTTATTCTGATCCTCTGAAACAAAATACTCCGCCATATTGGCAGCCGCATCCATTTCTGTTTCAACAGATGTTCCTATTGTTCCCAGAAAATAAGGATTATCCTTTACTTTCTCATACATTTCATCACTGATCGTTCCTGAGCCACGTACATAATACATACCATATTCTTCACATACCGGAAGAACTTCTTCAAGATCTGAGGAAAGGAAAGAAATAATTCCCTTTACATTTCTTTCATGAAGCTCGTTGATAAAGCTGATTTCTTCTTCTGCTGTACTTATACTGGAAGAATATAAAAACTCGACATCAAAAGCCATGCCGACATAATTTTCAAAATAATTTCTAAATGCTCTTACTTCTGCATCATTCAGATTATATACGGACACTCCTATTGTCATTTTTCCGTCCTGATTTGTTGTATCACTCTGAGTGTCAGCTGCCATAACTGAAATACTGGTGCAGGTAAGCAGCATAATCATTGTCAATATAAAACTTATTATCTTTTTCATTCCTTTTTTACCTTTCTGTCGTATTTGTATAAAAATTCAAGTTTTCTTTTCTCACATCCTTTCCTGAAATAAAAAAGATCCTTTTCTTAAAATGTATTTTAGGTATAAAAATAAAGCCTTTCTTATACACCGTAAGAAATAACCTTTTTTAATGCAAGCAGGTCTCCTGACTTAAGTTCATCGCATTTTATCGTCTTCCCGCCTCTTAAGCAGTGACATATATGATAAAAAGCTCCCTTTTACAGTGGCGGGACCGTACCGGACTTGCACCGGTTTCCCTTTTAATTCCATATTACTGGAAACATGCATTATTTTTATAATATGATATCAGGGGCTAAAAGTCAAAAACTATTTTTACTCCGCGCTAAGGCTTTTCCCCAACTTCATTATATTTTTATTATATAATTCCATTTGGTTAACGTCAATAATTTACATCTAATATTTATATGTTTTTTTATTCACTTTTACTATGGTCTTGAATATTCAGATTCCAGTATCTATTCCATAATAAGGGTCTCTTTGCAGCACTACCTTCTCTTGTGGCATTTCTTTGTTTATGCTAAAATATTTTTACTACTATAAATGAGCAAATATCTAAAAGTGCACAAAATTCATAGCTGGTTGTGCACATTACGCGAACATTCAACTGCTTTATACTTTTTGCTATCCGCATACCGTGGATTCAATTGTACAGTTTTTCAAATTTGCTCATTTATAGTTTACTATATAATAAAAACTTACAGTATATCATTTTACAAAATCAGGAAAGAGGCGAAATAAATTGAACATTGAAGATTCCTGTATTTCCTGCATTGACACAGACTGGTCCTACCAGCTTGCCAGACGCATGGAAAAAGAGAAAACAAACCCTGTTCTGGGCTATCGTACTGCAGGTTCCGCTGCAGAAACAGCTACAGGAGATATGTTATACAGGGAAATGAAAGCTATCGGACTTACCGATGTAACCAGAGATACATTCTCACTGGACGGATGGGAATTCGAGAAGGCAGTCCTGAAATTTACAGATGATGACGGGCAGGAACACACCTTTCAGATGGGCGGATATCAGACAAATTTCGAGACAGACGGATTTGAAGATTATGAACTCGTTTATCTGGGAAAAGGAACTGCCGCAGATTATGAAGGCATAAACGTAAAAGGAAAGCTGGTTATGGTTGAGATCAACCAACGCGACGAATGGTGGATCAGCTTCCCTGTTTATCAGGCTTATCTGCGCGGCGCTGCTGCCCTGATCGCAGTTCAGGCAAACGGCTACGGAGAAATCGCAGAAACTGCGCTGAATGCACAGGATATCGCAGGTCCTGATTTCGCACCTGCATTCTCCCTGTCTCAGGCAGATGCACGTATCCTGAAGCGTGCCCTCCGGAATAAAATTTCCGCCTGCGAAGACAATACCGCTGATTCAGAAGATATCCGTAACACTCCAGAACAGGATGCTGCTTTATTACGCAGATCCTCATTAAAAGTATCACTGGATGCCCGTTCCAGAGTGATCCCGGACACAACAGCAGGCAATATCACAGGTAAAATACAGGGGACTGAGACAGACTCTATGATCCTGCTGTCCGCACACTATGATTCCTATTTCGATGGATTCCAGGACGATAATGCAGCAGTCGCCATGATGCTCGGCATTGCCCGTGCACTGGTAAAGGGCGGCTATAAACCTGCCCACACTCTCGTCTTCTGTGCAATGGCTGCCGAGGAATGGGGAATCATTGATTCCAAATACGACTGGTCAACAGGAGCCTACAATCAGGTATTCCGCGTACATCCTGACTGGCAGGGTAAAGTGATTGCAGACCTGAACTTTGAACTTCCTGCACACGCACACAATACGCAGGATGCCATCCGCTGTACCTATGAATATGCAGATTTCATCAGACAGTTTACAGACAGCCTGACTGTCCCGAAGGAAGCATATCCTGACGGGATTACAGTTCTCTCTCCCATCGAGACATGGTCTGATGATTTCTCCATGGCAATCGCAGGTATCCCATCCACAGTCAATGACTTCAGCGCCGGGCCATTCATGCAGAATTATTATCATTCCCAATATGATAATCAGGATGTTTACCAGGAAGCTGTCTATCAGTTTCATCATGAATGCTATCTGAAGCTGATCATGACCATTGACAGACTTGTCCTGCCACCGATGAATTTCAGTAATACCATGAACGCGGTCGCAGACAGTATTCACGAAAATGCCCTTTCATTTGCAGATTCTGAACAGGAAACTCTGCTTCAGAACTTACGGACAGCCACCGAATCGGCCAGAAATATTTACAAAAAAATATGCCAGATCAATGAAGAATATGCTACACTTTCAGATTCCGCATTCCGCAGAAATTTCCGTTCCAAATGGGAACCTGTCGGGCTGAAACTGCTGAAGATTTTCCGCAAAGCTCAGGACTATCTGGTGCGTCTCAACTGGCAGGATGAAGTAATTTTCCCACAGGAAGCCGCTTCCAGAAATATCCGGCAGCTGGAAAAAGCCTGCCAGGTTTTATCTGAAGGAAATATCACAGATGCGCTGAAAGTACTCTATCGTGTAGACAACAACATGTACGCATTCCTTTTTGATGAAGAAGTATATTACCATTTCACCGAATACATTCTTCACCAACCCAAAGATCGCCTGATGTGGGGTGCCGGACGTATCATGCATCATGAAAATCTTTACGGAATCGTGCAAAAATTAAAACAGCGCCTGGAAGAAGAGAGTCCGGAACTGGACGGAGAGATTCGCCGTCTGGAAGCTGCTCTGCGCAGACAAAGAGCTTATTACAAAGATGATATCCGCTACCTGAATAGCTCTGTCAGCAAACTGTCAGCCATGTTTAATGACGTTTTTAACTCGCCAATTCTATAACGAATGAGTTTTCAGACACACTCTATAGCAATTCCAGAAAATAATGCAACTAAAATTTCATTTTCTGATGGGCTAGATTAATTGCACTATCTTATAGATTACTATAATCCATTGAAAAAAATAAGGAGATTCATACATACTATGGAAAGCGATAATTTATATCGAGTACAAGAAGAAGATTTACCACGATTACAGAAACTCTTAACCGTCTGCTTCGCACAGGATCCTCTGTATCACACCCTGATTCCGGATGATGCAACCAGAGAACGCCTCCTGCCGGAACTCTTTTCCTGCGACCTTACAGAATTCTACCAAACCTGTGAAATCTACTCTGACAGCAGTGAATTAAACAGTATCCTGGTCGTTTCAGATGAAAGTGAACCTTACAACGTTCTGCAATATTGTCTCACCGAAGCCAAGGCGCTGCTTACCACTGACGGATGGCTGATCAAAGAAGATCCCAGCCTGAAGACTTTCTGGAATTTTATCCAGGGCAAAGACTACCTGAATTCCAGCTGGACAGACCAGCTCCACCAGACAGACCGTCTTCATGTAATCTATCTTGCAGTAGATCCCGGACACCAGCACCACGGACTTGCCGACCTTCTCATGGAAGAAGTAATCGACTACGCACAGAAGCACAAAATGCTAATCTCCCTGGAAACCCATAATCCGGAAAATCTCCCTATTTATGAGCATTTCGGATTTAAAACATATGGAATTGTAGAAAAACATCACTTCGGTCTAAAACAATACTGCATGATCCGCGAAGCTACTGTATAAGTGTTCCTGAAAGCAGGTTCCGAAATCCGATAAATTAGCCTATTTTCTGCTTAAAATTTTGTCTATTTCTACACCTAGTAATATTTATATTTTTATATTAAAATAATATGTAGATGTTAGGGTTTGTATGTTTTTGCCCTCATCACACACCTGTACCATGTGTACCCTGACAGTGTTACTACTCACGAAATAAACGGTATTATTTCATCATACTTTTTATCGGCAATATCCCATACCCCCATTACCGGTAAAGAGGTGAATAGCAACTCTGCAATCAACTGGTATCAGAGTGGAGCACCGTTTTTATATTCCATGGGTACATATCTATAATACTAATAAGGAGGACTTAATTAATGGTACGCAATGCAATGAGCGCAACAGAATTTTATATTTTACAGTATTTATGGACCAGAGAAACACCTGCAACCTTCGCTGAGATTATGGTTCATTTTAATGAGGTTGAAAAGAAAGCATGGAAGAAACAGACTGTAAATACATTCCTTTCACGTCTGTCACAGAAGGGCTTTTTAAATATAGACAAAAGTGGAAAACGTGCGATTTATATTCCCTCTGTCTCCTCAAAAAAGTTTTATGAAAACTATGCAAAAGAAATCGTTGACGACTCCTACGAAGGATCCCTTAAAAATTTCATATGCGCATTCACAAAAGGCCGTAAATTAACCGGTACAGAAAAAGAAGATTTATTAGCTTACATCCAGACACTTTAATTAAATCAGATATTTTTTCTGTATCATATGCATGATATTGATTTCAGGAAAATTTAAGGGGCTGTCAATCGACAGCCCCTTGTTTATTTTCATAATCTTCAATGTTTCTACACCTTTTTCAACCATCGTATTTACTGAATATTCCGTACGCACAATAGAATCCTGGTGACCGGCCTCGCCTTCAAGCACTACATACTGACAGATACCATCACTGTTTTTATCCATATCTGCATTCTCTTTAAATGCATCTGCTGCCAATTCTCCTTCCAGTGTCCCTGATTCCGAAGCATCCGCACCCACATAGTACAAATCTTTCCAGCGTTCGAGATCCTCAGCTACCAGTTCACGATTAAAGAAAATAATCGGAACATTATTATTCTCCGCAAGATCAGTTATTGTTGTAGGCTCTGTACGGTCAACCAAATTCACACATACCACATTACAGCCCTTCTCGATCAGACTTTTGACTTGCTCATTCTTTCGTCACTTCGAAAAACTCAACCTCTATCTGATCTGTTTTATCTGTATAATATCTGATGTTCTGTGCCGCCATAGCTATGCTCTAATATCCCATATAATATTCATTTGGAACTATAAGTTCCTGTATCAGTCCCTTGTCAAGATAATATACCAGTTTTTCGGAACAGCCTTCTCCATAAATTCTCCAGGAAATACTATCATCATTAAAAAGGAGATCTACTGCTTTTTCTGTATCACTATTTTCAAGAGAAACTACTGCATCTACCTGACCATAACCGAATAACTGCTCCGCAGTTTATCAGGACTTGCTTGTACCCCTCCTGATACAAGCAAGTCCCACCCACTGCTTATTGCTCTTCGCAACCTCCGCAGGGGACTTACTTGATTCGGTTAAATATCATTTTATATCTGTTTTTTTCGCACAAAAAAACCAGCTAATTACTAGCTGGTTTTTACTGTATCTT
>NZ_JBWLUT010000098.1:0-12896 GCF_056504575.1 Blautia sp. CGZ-1-C1 | reverse complement strand
GGGGATTCCGTCAGTTTCAAAAATACTGCCTCTCTTCATAATAGCCTCCCAAATTCTTTTTTATATCTTAACACTTTTAGGCCTAAAAAACAATTAGATTACCTAACTATTTTTGGCCAAAAACTATACAAGATTTGTCTCGAGAATTTGGTTATTATTTTTTATCTTGTAGAACAAAAAATTCTCTGCCAGTGTGCCGAGACTATAGCAATCCTCGTAAATAATGCATTTAAGACAGTTCAGCAGAGTGCGAAAGACAAGGAAGATATCTGCAGGCGTGCTGACGCACGGCAAAGATATCTGACGCAGGATTTCACACTCTGATGGGCTGGATTAAGATGCATTATTTTAGAGGATTGCTATAATGTGGCTGTATCACTATCTATCATAATCCATTTCTTTTAGACGTTAAAATGTTATCGCAAGAGAAACCGGTGTCTGCCTCCACCACAGTAATACAGTCAATCGGATATTCGCAATCCGCTTTCGCTACTTGCTCATAACCGAATAACTGCTCCGCAGTTTATCAGGAGGGGCTTGTACCCCTCCTGATACAAGCAAGTCCCACCCACTGCTTATTGCTTCTCGCAATTGAAGCAGGGGACTTACTTGATTCGGTTAATTAATAACCTCAAACGTATGATGCAAATCCAGTCTGCCATATCCCCACCCCGGATTAGGATACTCCATCTGTGTGTCTCGCTCAGCCCCTTTTTGCAGATAAAATTTCACACTGTTCCCTGAAGCATAAGGAATATTTTTCCTCACGATCGCCCACTCCAGCACTAGTGCTGCCGCCCCTGCGGTAATCGCAGCCGCCAGACTGCTCCCAGAAGCCTTTCCATAAGCCCCTCCCGGAAGCGGAATGATCAGTTCTACCCCCGGTGCAGCCAGATCCGGTGTCACCTGATTATTCGGCGTAAATCCTCTCCCTGCCTGAAAATACAGGCTATTATCCCGGTACTGATAAGCCGTTGCCGTAATGCTTCTGGTTGAGTCCCCCGGTGTAGTAACTGTATTATAGGGAGTAGATTCCAGAAAATACGTATCCTCTGAGATCAATCCCTGCACCGGAAGCCACATATGAAATCGACTTGCTGCCCCCTTTTTCTTACTGACATTCATTTTCCATATCCCCGCCGCCGGATGGAAGAACCGAAAATAAATCAGCTGCTTTCCCGTCTGTCGTTCCATTCCCACATAATTTACCAACACCTTCGTCTCCACAAAAACAAAACTCAATTCCTGCGTCCCCGCGCCAAGAGAACTGCTCACATACAGGTTTTCTCCTGCCGGTGACTGGATCGACACTGCATAATCGTCCGGAGGATTTCCCCAGAATTCCATAGTAAATCCCTGTTCCCCTTCTGAAATACGCAGTTCTGCCGTATCCTGATTTCGTACATCGTTTAGTTCTGCTGTATAATGATGCTGCGCAGCTCCTTCATTTCCTGCTGCCACAGAAACTGATACTTGCGAATCTTCATTGATATAATCCAGATATCTGCTCAGTTCACTGTCCCCGGTGTGTGCGCCCTGACTGCTGCCAAGCCCCAGACAGATGGAAACAGGCATTCCCATCTCCTTAGCCATCCTGACCGCAAAAGAAATCCCAATCATAATATCGTTCTCCTGATATACCTGTGCCTGAGGCGGATACTGATAAAACTCTCTCAGATAAGATTTTGCTTCTTTTAATTTCACCACTATGATCGTTGCTTTCGGTGCAGCCCCTGAGAAATTCTCTGCCGGAACAAAGTTTCCTGCCGCCAGCCCTGCGATTGCTGTGCCATGCCCGTTCTCATCCACTGACGGCACGATTTCCCTGGGATTTTCAGACATTATCGCCCTGCTGATTTCCTCCCCTGTAAAAACTTTTCCATAAGGAACTCTTTCATCTTCATTTCCCAGGATCGTCTGATCCCAGATATAGGCAATTCTGCTTATATCCCCACTTCGAAAAATCGGATTCTCATAATCAATTCCTGAATCGATTACTGCAATAACCGTTCCCTCTCCCTGCAATTCCAGATACGGATGATTATGCAGCCGCGTAATCCCGGATGCATTCAGCGCATCCACGTCCATCAATGCATAACATTTCGGCAGTGACACATATGTATAAGAATTAATTTCCAGAGGGCCGATTTCATTTAACGGAACATATAGAATTCCAAATGTCTCATTGACCGGGAGAAATTCCGAATCTGGTCTGTTCGCATAATCTCCCCCGATATTCTGTCCCTGTCTCACAATAAAATCCCCGTACTGTTCATCCTGTGCCGGTGGTATTGACAGTTCAGGCTGAATGCCGGGGATCTCTTCCTGTTGTATCTGCATTTCAAAATCATCAGGTCCTAACATTTTTATCCTCCTGAGATTTTTTTATACATGATATGTGTGATATTTATTTTTTATGATAATTTCTGCTGTCTTTTTTATTTACTGTAGCAACGAACAGCACTATAATTCCAGCTATAGCCGTAAAAATACTGATAAACTGTGACGTAGAAAAACTTCCAACACTTCCTCTCTCGATATCTCCTCTGAAGAATTCAATGATAAACCTTCCTATACTATAGAAGATCAGATAACATGCCGCCACCTGTCCATCCGCTTTCTTATGTTTCGCCACATAAAGAAGAAGCAGAAAATGCACAAAATCCAGAATACTGGAATAAATCTGTGTCGGAATCAGTGGAATATTATTGGGTGCAAAATCCGAGCTGGTAAAAGTAACCGCCAGCGGACCGGAAGTTTCTTTTCCATAGCAGCATCCGGCAAGAAAACATCCGATCCTTCCAAACCCCTGCGCCAGTGCAATTGATGGCATCATCAGGTCAAAATATGCCAGAAATTTCAACTTCTTAATCCTGCAATACAGCCATCCTGCAAAAATTCCTCCGATGATTCCTCCGTAAACCACAAATCCATCTGAGCCGATAATCTGTCGTGGATTCTGGATAAATTCCTGCCAGTTTGTGATCCAGAACAGAATTTTTGCAGAAGCAAATCCTCCAATCGCACACCACACTACCAAATAAAAAATATGTTCATATGCAAGTTTCAGCCTGCGTGCTCTCTGTTCCGCAACAAACCATGCTGCCAGAACACCTATTGCAATCATAAAGCCATAACCATAAACTGTCAGCGGGCCTATATGCAGTAACTCATTATGCATGCTTCAATTCCTTTCTCTCTTTATTCTCTCAATAATTCCGTGAATATAATTCTCCGTCAATATATCAATTAGCATAATCAGAAAACGATCCTATTCTTAAGACTCACTCGATTCGAGTCAATCGGATATTCGCAATCCGCTTTCGCTACTTGCTCGATTCGATTAAAAATAAGTGTTCAAAATCTCCAATAATCTTCTCATTCGCCAGATCGTTAGCTTCATTTTCATGTGCCGCCTCCACATCAGCTTCTCCGCAGATATCCACACCAACAATCTCTCCGCCGGTCTTTTTTGCACATTCCAGCACTGTCTTTACACCAGAAAGTAAGGTTGTCAGCTTCATATCTCCCTGACTCCAGGTTGTCTGTGCATCATCCGGGCAAAGTACATCCTTATCAATCGAAATGTACAATGGCAGTGTTTCACAAAGTACTTCTGTCAGAAACCTGCTTATTTCCGCATCATTCATTTCCTGCAGTTTCTCTCGTGAAAGAAATATTACTTTTTCTTTCAGTTCCTCTTCTACCTGTTCATAGGCAGCTTCATCCGGTCCTATAAGAATCACATGCTCCAGATTCTTTAGTTCCTCAAGTGACGCCGCAATCCATCCTCCACAGGATAAAATCCCGCCAAAAGCCGGAGGCTGCATATCCGTATGATTATCATAGACCAGCAATGCAAAAGGCTTCTTTATCTTTGTCAGCCACAGCTTTGTCATATAGTGATAATTGCCGGAATCGATAAAATGAATTCCGGCAAACGAATGGTTTTCTGTTCTTTTATTGATTTCTGCGATTGCCTCATCATCGCAATAGCAGTTCGTTCCGCAGATATCCTTAGCATCAATCCAGGACACCTGCCTCTCTTTCCAGAATCTCTCTTCCTCATAGATTCCGGAAAAGTTCATCAGTACAATAGATGTCTGCTCTTTCATGTCCTACTCAGTCCTTCCATTCTTCCAGTGGTTCATCATGGTTTTTCAACATTTCCCTGATTTCTCTATTTGGACTTTCCACATCTGCATCCGCACTATACACTTTTTTATCCAGAATTACCTTCGCATCTGCTTCATCTGCGGTTTCTTCTGTTTCCAATTCCAGATTCGTTTCCGGTTCCTGACACTTCGCGTTATTTTCTGTCTGGTCTGAACCTTCCGTCTGAGCTGAGTCTTCTGCCTGATATGAGTCTTCTATTGAGTTTTCTGTTGAGTCTTCTGTCTGATACACTGTATTTATGTCTGATTCTGATGAATTCTCACTATTTCCTGTATATTCAGGATAAGATTCTGTATTACTTTCCTCACTGTCTGTTTCAACCGGCTCTGGTTTCTCCTGTTTCTTATCTTCTTTCGGTTTCTCATTACGAAGCTTCTCAGTTTTTCTCATTCCCAGTCGAAGCATAACAAGAAATACGATATCTACCGCTCCATCTGCTGTCAGAATAATTCCTGAGAATAAAATCATCTTTGTCACTGACATAAAAGAATAAAACAGCATGGAAATTCCCAGCGCGATGAAAATCAGACATCCGATAAAAAGAATCTTCCAGCGTCCTCTCTCCGCCTTTTTCAGCCTGTAGCTGCCTTTTATTTTCCAGATACTGTCAACCAGCACAAATGCTCCCAGTAAATATGGAAGGATTCTGATAACGATCTGCGGTGTAAAGAAGAGAAAAATTCCAAGCACTGTAACGATTACTCCCGTAAACAGATCTAATATGGTTGCCTTCTCTTTCTCAGCCGCATAAATAGCAATATGATAAACACCAGCTGCGATCATTACCAGTCCAAATACAATCTTACAAATGATATTTACTGTCTGATCCGGAATCAGAATCAGACACAGACCAAAAGCCAGATAAAAAACTGATGAGACAATCTCACCTTTCAAAAAATTTGAAATCTTTTTTCCCACGCCTATTTCCTCCTTACTGTAAAATTGTTACCGTTTACCACTTCATTCACAGCAACACAAAATTTGTATATTGTTCAGTATACCCTCTTTCTGCCCCTTCGTCCACAGACAAGTGAACGACTTTGTGTGAAATTTGTGAATTTTTCCTTGAAGTTTTTTGGGGGCGTATTATAATGGATTCGAACTATGTCGTAAAATGGGGAATTTCTCCATAAGAGCCCTTAAATTTCAAGGCTCTGGGAAGGATTTATTTTGAAAAAACAACCAACAAAAAAAATTTTATTTCTAATCCCTGCCGGTATCATACTAGCCGGTGCTGTCGTCTTTTTATGCACCAGCAACCAGGGGGATGATTCTGTCTGCAAAGAAAATGTGGCGCGGCTTCAGACACTGGAGACCGCAGATATCTCTCAGACAGAACAACAGCTTCAGGACTTAAAACAGGCAACCGGCAGTTCTTCAGGTTCTGATACCACTGCAGATGGTTCTACTGGCACCGTATTAAGCGATGTGGAAATCCGTCAGGTATTTGCAGGCAGTGTCATCATCGGTGACTCTATCACTGAATCAATTGTTGAATATGGATATCTCGATACTGATGTCGTGGTAAGCAAACGTGGCTTAAACGTACAGGCTGCCGATGATCAGATCAATACCGCGATCAACCTGAACCCGACTCATGTATTCATGGCTTTCGGTTCTAATGACCTCGAAATATATGGTTCTGATTCGTCCGGATTTATCGATGCCTACAGAACACAGATAAAGAAAATTCAGGCTGCACTACCAGATGTTCCTGTTTATATCAACTGTATTCTGCCTATCACAGATGAGGCAATCGCAGCAAACCCGAGTCTTGGCTATTACTCCGATTATAATGATGGACTTGTAAATCTCTGCCAGGAACTGGGATGTACCTTTATCGACAACACTTCCATTGTGGAAAACAGTTCGGAGAATCTGTATGAGCCGGATGGTGAACACGTAATTCAAACCTATTATCCTAAATGGCTGACTCATATGGCACAGATTGCGGGGTTACAGGCATGAAAAATTATTTACATATTTTTATCAAGGGCGGACTTGTACTCTTCCTTATTGTATATCTGACTATTCTCTACACTTCCGATAGCGCAAAGAATATACCAATGGACCAGATTGCACAGACTATGGAGCAGGATTCAGCCATTGTCTCACTGAATCAGGAGACTCGTGCAGATCTCAAACACTATTATCAGACGGATGACCGCGATATTGACGGTTACTTTTTCTACAAGGCAGCTTCACCTATGGCTGTCGAGGAAATCTGTATTATGAAGGCAAACGATAACGATCAGGCCGCTGCTCTGCTCGAAAGTGCTAATTCTCATCTTTCCAGCCAGAAACAGGTATTTGAAGGCTATGGCACAGACCAGATGGCACTTTTAAACAATGCAGTTGTCGGCAAAAAGGGAAATTATGTCTACTATATGTGTGGCGCAGATGCACAGAACTGGCGCCTGACATTTCTTTCCCTGATATAACATCCAGATTGGAGAAATTTTCATATGGTATTTAACAGTATCTTTTTTATATTCTGCTTTCTTCCGGTTTTTATGCTGATCTATTATCTGGTCCCGGGAAAGCTTCGCAATCTGCTGCTTTTTTTAGGCAGCCTGATCTTTTATGCATGGGGTGAGCCTGTATATGTGATCCTTATGTTGTTTTCCAGTGTCTTTAACTATTATATGGGAGCAGAACTGGAACGTTTATATTATGATGACAGGAAGCAAAAGATTAATCTGATTTTTTCTATCATTGTAAACCTGGGAATCCTGGTATTTTTTAAATATTATGGATTTCTGCTTAACACCATCGGAGGAATCACCGGTATCCATATTCCTCACCCGGAACTCTCGCTGCCGATAGGACTTTCTTTTTACACATTCCGTAACCTGTCCTATCTCTTTGATATTTATTTAAGCAAAGTCAATGCACAGCGAAACTTCCTGACTTTTGCAGTATACAGTACTATGTTTCCTTATACTTCTGCAGGTCCTATCGTGCGATATGCAGATATTGAGGAGCAGTTAGATAAACGCACTATTAATATTTCCAAATTTGGTACCGGTGCCGAGCTTTTTGTAAAAGGCCTTGCCAAGAAAGTTATCCTGGCAGACAATCTCTCCGCTTTGTACGCAGGAATCTGCAGTCATTCCCAGATGTCTGTATTCACTGCCTGGATTGGTATCCTTGCTTATACCATGCAGCTTTATTTTGACTTCAGCGGTTATTCAGATATGGCTATCGGTCTTGGAAAAATGTTAGGATTTGATTTTAACAAAAACTTTGATTACCCGTATATTTCAACCAGTGTATCCGAATTCTGGCGCCGTTGGCATATTTCTCTTGGAAGTTGGTTCCGGGATTATATTTATATTCCACTCGGGGGTAACCGTGTCTCCACATTGAAACATATCCGCAACATCCTTGTGGTATGGGCGCTTACCGGTCTGTGGCATGGTGCAAGCTGGAACTTTGTACTGTGGGGCGTATATTATGGACTCTTTCTTTTACTTGAAAAGTTTGTCCTTCAGAAATTCCTGGACAGAATGCCTTCATGGCTTCGCACTGTATACACCATGCTCGTAGTCATGATCGGATGGGTATTCTTCAGCCAGACTGATTTTGGTGCACTTGGACATTACCTTGGAACTATGTTCGGAATCGGAGCCGCAGGTTTTATCGACCGCACTGCTCTTTATTATCTCAAGACAGGCTTTATCCTTCTTCTGATCAGTATTCTTGCATGCCGTCCGACTCCTTACCAGCATTTTAAACGTCTGGTCAGACGCAGACCTACTGCAGCGGTAGTTATAAATCTTGTTTTATTTGCATTGTCCGTTGCTTACATGGTTTATAACTCATACACACCATTTTTATATGCAAAATTTTAGAAGGAAAACAATATGAAAAAATCACTAAGAAATCATCGAATATTTTTCCATAGAATGGGGCTTTTGTTTCTGTTCATTCCTCTGGTCGTACTAATCATAAGTATCGTACTTCCTGACAGGGGCTTTTCCGAAAAAGAAAACCGCGTACTTTCCTCCCGGCCTCATTTAAACGGCAGTCAGATTGCTTCCGGTGGATTCGAGAAACAATTCGAAACTTATGAAAATGATCAGTTTCCGCTTCGCGATCTCTGGATTACTTTGAAAGCCGGAACTGAACGTTTAATGGGAAAAGCGGAAGCGAATGGTGTATATCTGGGAAAATCCGGATATCTTATGGAAGAGTTCAAAGCACCTGAACAGACACAGTATGATTCTACTGTAAAAGCAATGACGGACTTTGCCAAACGTCATTCTGATATGAAACAGTATGCACTTATCGCTCCAAACTCTGTAAACATTTTAAGCAATAAGCTTCCTGCTTTTGCTCCTGTGGAGGATCAGAATACCTGGCTGGACAGTCTGTCTGATTCTCTGACACAGGCCGGCATAACTTTCATCGATGTCCGAAATACTTTTAAAGACCACAAAATGGAAGATCTTTATTACCATACAGATCATCACTGGACCACTCAGGGTGCTTATTATGCCTATCTTCAGGCCGCTAAAGATATGGCAATCGATACTTCTTCTGACACCTACGATAAAGCACCGGTTACTCGTTCTTTCCAGGGAACATTATCTGCCAAAAGCGGTTTCCGCTCCGGTGAAAAAGATGAGATCGATGTATTTTTTCCGACAGGGGATAATGCACTTTCATCTGTCATCAATTATGTTGATGAACAGAAAAAAAGTGCCAGCTTCTATGATACATCGAAGCTTGACACCAGAGATAAATATGCTTTATTTTTTGGCGGTAATCACGCCCAGGTAAAAATCAGCACTCCTACGGAGACTGATAATACATTGCTGGTTCTCAAGGATTCCTATGCTAACAGCTTTGTCCCATTCCTTGCACAGCATTACCGCAAGATCGTAATGGTCGACCCTCGTTATTATTTCGGAAATCTGGAGCAGCTGATCCAGGTAGAAAATGTTCAGGAAATCTTGTATCTGTATAATGCAAATACATTCTTTGCAGATACCTCCCTGGAACTTGCATTATCTAACGATGCCACAGACCAGAACACAGACAATACTGCTTCAGCTTCTGATGAAGGCACCTCTGTCTCCGGTGAACAGACATCTGGACAAGACACGAATACTTCTGACAATCAGACGTCTGTGCAAGACACAGATAACTCTGATGACCAATCATCTTCGGATTCAAGTACAGATACTTCTGACGATCAATCTGAAGAATAACATAAATCAATTTTATATTCAATGTAACACAAAATCCCCACTGGAATCACAATGCCGAGGAAACCTTGGATTCCAGTGGGGATTTTTCACATTTACACACACTTTAAACACACACTTTTCACACATTTTGATAATAGGTCGGGTATATCAGCTGATCAGGCAGATAACGCTGTCTGTTGCATTCCCCGTTCCCAACTTATCTGTTTTTTACATCAGCTGTACCTTGATATGTATTATATCAGCTTTTATGCTAATTTGTGGTTTTGTGCAAATTCTTCAATTTATTTTGCAAAAGCGTCAATTAGCTTTCAGCCAACTCTCTCCGAGAGTGTTCTTCCAGACATACGCCAGACTACAGATCAGTAAAATGGTCTATAAAGTAGTTATAATATGCATCCAGCATCTCTTTTCGTCCCCGAACACGAATTGGAACAATGCTGCCATCCTTCATTATAAAATTATCCTGCACATCCGCAACGTAATCCATATTCACCAGATAACTCTGATGGCAGTGCAGAAAACGTTTTTCATTGATCCTTTTCTCAATTTCTACCAGTTTATCTACTGTCACGATTTCTGAACCATCCGAGAGATGTAATGTAACATTGTGCTTATCACTGTCAATATATACGATATCATCTGTGTACGGATAGCGATACTGTCTCCTATTCTTAATCGCAACTCGTCTCTTCATATCTGTTTTAAGGATCATATTCAGAAGCTTCATCAGTTTTTCCTCTGAAAATGGCTTCAATAAATATCCTGAAGCCTGTACTTCATAACTCTCTATTGCATAATCAGGAGAAGCTGTCAGAAAAATGATCGGAACTTTGCACTGTAGCTGTCGCAGCTTTCTGGCAGTTTCCATTCCATTAAGCTTCTTCATATAAATATCAAGAAATAAAAGTTCCATATCAAGATAGCCCTCTTCCACATCAGCTACCAACGTCTCTCCAGAACCATATTCTATAATAGAAACTTCTTCATTTATTTCCTCAAAATACTGACACAAAATTTCTTTTAAAAGAAGTCTTTCAATCTCAACATCATCACAAATGACAATTGTCCGCATGTAATCCCTCCTTCCTGTATCAATATAAAAAGATAAAAATAAATGTCAGACTTCTGTTACACCTTAGAAATTCTGACATTTATATGTAAACAGTATAATTCAATTTTATTATATATGCAGAATCCTACGTATTCAAGTACTTTTTTAATTTATTTTTAAATTATCATCACTATTATTATATTGCTGTTCACATGCTACTTGTTGTTTCTTATTTTTGTGCTATACTATATTCCACACATAGATTGATAGCATTTTAACCGAATCAAGTAAGTCCCCTGCTTCAATTACGAAAAGAATAAGCAGTGGGTGGGGACTTACTTGTATCAGGAGGAGTGCAAGCTCCTTCTGATAAACTGCGAAGCAGTTATTCGATTATGAGCAAGTAGCGAAGCGGATTGCGAATATCCGCTTGATCTGATGACCTTCGCATCATTATAAATATATTTCAACAGAAAGAGGTAATTATATGCGTCAGGAAAAATTTAAAATGGAACGTCAGGGATTGATAGAGATTGGTGATGAGATAGAAATTTCCGAATATCAGTCCTTTATGAATTACAGTTACATCATCGAACCAGCTGTAGCCATGTCCGGCTGCTATCCAAATGCTCAGCGCATCAAATCCCGCAAGGGAATCGTAAAAAATATTGAACATACACCAAGAGGTTTTATTGTCACTGCTGAATTTGACGAATGATATTTTTATATGTGATACCAAAAATCCCCCTGAAACTGTCGTATCCTTAATGAACAAATGGATACTGTTGTGCTACCAGAAATGCAATAAACCGTAACACTATAGTCTCAGGAGGACTCTTACTTATTCAGCCTCTTGTTGCTGTTTTTCAAATTCTTTTGCAACATCCTCAAATCCGGCTGCGAAACGGAGTGCATAACTTACGCTCTGTCATGGAAAGAAATTCCAAAATGTCTGATCTTTCCTTCCTCTTTTAACTGAAGTGCTGTCTCATAGGCATGACTTTTCTTTATTCTGTCCACTGTTTTTCCTCCTGACTTTTTTACTGATTCATTACTTATTATATTGACTCTTTTTTTCCCCCGTTATATACTGTCCGTAAATTCGAATCGAAAGATTCATTTTTCATCGATGTATACGTTTCCCGTTTTTATCATACAGCATAAACTTAACTTTAAGTCAAGCAAAAAAATTCTTTCAAAAAATAAAAAAAGAGGACTAGCTTTTATGGATATCAAAGACTCTGTTACTATCCGCACTGCCACACCAGCAGATGCACAGGCACTTTTAAATATTTATGCTCCTTATGTAGAGCATACCGCAATTACCTTTGAATATGACGTTCCTTCTGCAGAAGAATTTGCTTCCCGAATTGAATATACTTTGCAAAAATACCCTTATCTCGTAGCCGAGGAAAACAAAAGGCTGCTTGGTTACGCCTACGCCAGTCCTTTTCATGCCAGACCAGCATACGACTGGGCAGTAGAAACCTCCATTTATGTTAATCAGAATGTCAAACATCGAGGCATCGGCCGCAAGCTGCATGATGCACTTGAAAATGCTTTACGTGAACAGGGAATTTTAAATATGTATGCCTGTATCGCTTATCCTCCTAAGGAAGATGAATATCTGGATAAAAACAGCGTCGAGTTTCATCATCACATGGGCTACCGTCTTGTTGGAGAATTTTATAAGTGTGGCTACAAGTTCCACCGTTGGTATAATATGGTCTGGATGGAAAAGTTGATTGGAGAACATCTTCCCAATCAAAAAACACCAAATTGGCCAAACGCTTTATAATCAAAAATCAGACATTGGACTCGTATTCTTTCCATGCCTGATTTCTAATTTATTTTCTTCTTTTTTTAACCGAATCAAGTAAGTCCCCTGCTTCAATTGCGAAGAGCAATAAGCAGTGGGTGGGGACTTACTTGTATCAGGAGGGGTACAAGCCCCTCCTGATAAACTGCGAAGCAGTTATTCGGTTATGAGCAAGTAGCGAAAGCGGATTGCGAATATCCGATTGACTATGTATCTCAGGAATCGCTACATTTTCATAAGTGATCGGCTCATTGCTCCGCTCATCTTTTCTATTACATAAAAAAACTCAGATAATTTTTGTTATCTGAGACTTAATAGAGGTGCCACCCGGATTTGAACCGGGGATAGAGGTGTTGCAGACCTTTGCCTTACCACTTGGCTATGGCACCATATATATTTTTTATTATATGTAAGAATTCTTACATAATGACTCCAAGGGGATTTGAACCCCTGTTACCGCCGTGAAAGGGCGGTGTCTTAACCGCTTGACCATGGAGCCTGGTAGAAAATTCAAATTTGGTATCGGACTTCATGTTTCCGAAAACTCCCCCTGTTGGACTCGAACCAACGACACTGCGGTTAACAGCCGCATGCTCTACCGACTGAGCTAAGGAGGAATAAAGGTTTGCACCTT
>NZ_JBWLUT010000097.1:0-12017 GCF_056504575.1 Blautia sp. CGZ-1-C1 | reverse complement strand
AGATATACTAAAACCAGCTAGATGATAGCTGGTTTTTTTGTGCCTAAATATAAAAAGAAGGAATAAAAGAATATGAAAACAAGGGAAGAAGCATTAAAATACGGATTATCTTTTAAGAATGTATATGAAGAAAAACCTTTTCATGACCAGAATTGGCAGTTAGTAAGAGTTAGAAAAAGTAAAAAGGCTTTTCTCTGGATTTATGAAAAGGATGGATATATTAATCTGAATGTAAAGGTAGATCCACAGTGGCGCGATTTCTGGCGTAGTGCATATGATTCAGTAATTGCGGGATATCATCAGAATAAAGAACATTGGAATACGCTCATTTTGGATGGAAGTATACCGGATAAAGATATAAAAAGGATGATATCCGAAAGTTATGACTTGGTTACAGATAGCCCAACTAAAAGAATCTATGAGGCAGTCAAAAAAATACCAAAGGGTCATGTTGCAACTTATAGCAAAGTTGCTGAGATGGCTGGCAATCCCAGAATGGCAAGAGCAGTGGGAAATGCCCTCCACAAGAACCCCGATCAGGAACATATCCCATGCTTTCGTGTTGTAAATGCAAAGGGCGAACTTGCGGGAGAATTTGCCTTCGGCGGAGCCGGTGAGCAGGCAAAACTTTTGGAAGCAGATGGAATTGAAGTAGAGGATGGTAAAGTTGATTTGAAAAAATATGGAATCTGACAGGGATATGCATATTGTTCTACAAATGATAAAGTGGGTATCCGATGAGGGAATATTTGTCCAGTTTGTCGAATTAAGAATCAAAGATAAAGATAGAGCGTATAGAAAAATCTATATGCTTTTTGCATATTTTGGAAAAAAATAAATTAGTTGACACTAACTACAACTGTCTGTTAGAATTCCACTTGATGAAGAATATAGAAAAGAAAACAAAAATAATGATACTGAAAGGTGTAATGAAAAGATGAATAAAGTGGAACAGAGGAGTGCCAGATTGTGTTTGGAAAACCATTTTTACAATCTGAGTGGTCTGACATAAAGGTTGTATGAGATGAACGAATTAATACAGAAAAAACTAACAAAGAATGACTTAAAAGAAAATATAATAAAAGAAAATATAATAAAAGAAACAGATGCGCAGCTTCCGTCCTCGCGGCGTGAAATTGAGGAGGATATGCTGGAACAGATTTGCCTGATTGCGAATGCAGGAGCAGAGATTACAGTTGAAGAATTATGCAGCCGTATGGATATGAGCAGAAGAGAAGTCAATTTTTATCTGAAACAACTGAAAGTTCATGGCTATATTATCAGAGAGAAAGTTACATCTACAGGACATCAGAAGGATAGGATCTCAGCTCTGGAATTTCACTTACAGAGTTTGGAAAGATCACAGGAGAAGAATTTCAGTATCGTCATGAAATCCTCACGCAGTTTCTTCAGTTTGTTGGTGTTTCAGATGAAAAAGCCCAAGAGGATGCCTGCCGTATGGAGCATGTGGTCAGTGAGGAAACGGTTCAGCAGATTTGTAATTTTGTGGATTATGGAGATACATTTGAACGGATTTTGAAGCATTCGGATCTGCGCAGCTGGTATCAGACGGGAAAGTATATGTTTCTTATGGGAATTTATCAGATAGAGAAAACATGTCCAAGAAGATTTGCCAGGGAGTTTGATTGTTTTTCTGAGAATATCTGGCTTCACATTACAGAAGACAAGAGTAGTTTTGAACTGATAAAAAAAGAAGATACTTCAGCGCAGAATTTATGGTACAAAGATCCGGAACAGGGATGGATAGAGGCAGAGGAGAAAATGGGAAATCCATGGATACCGTCTGGTGCATTTACGTTTTCAACAAGATGTCAGGATCCGATCATAGAGGGAACTGCACTGATCGCGTTTACGAGAAAAGGTGAGAAGCCTGTGGACTGGAATAGCCGGGAACTTGATGTACATATCTGGAAATCGGAGGGATAAAGACGTGAATAACCAGGATAACAGAAATCTTTTACATCCATCAATGCTTCAGATTCAGTATCTTTTGGAATTGGAAAAAACAGGAAAAAAGCGCGGAAGTGTTGCGATGATTGCGGATACCTGTGGGGTGAGTCATGGACCGGTCAGCCGATTTTTTAAAGAGTGCATTGGAAGAGGATATCTGACGGAAAAATATGAATTTACAACGGAAGGTGCGCATGCCTTGCTAACTTATAAAAGGCTCTTAAGGGATGTGAAGACATATCTGAAAGCAATGAATATTCCGGAAAAAGAAATTACGGAGAAGATGAAGCAGCTGATCGAGAACGTGGATTATGATCTGCTGAGGACTATGGTAAGAAATGCAAGACAGACAACGGAACGTACAGTAGAAGGAAAAAATGAACAGGAACAGAAAAATTCGCAGGGAGAAAAAGATTCCAATGCATATTTTATTGAAAAGATACTGGAAAAAGGAAAATTTCAGGTAGGGATTGCTATTCATCAGATAAGCAGAAATAGCGAAACCAGACTCTCTATGGCACATCAGGGCTTTGAACATCTGGCATGTATTCGAAATAATACGCGTGGGAGCTGGCTGGAACTGACCATTTGTGAAATTCATGGAAGGTCCAGGATTGACGGAACAGAGATGTCAGGACATCTTTCTTCTCTGAAATACGAGAAACAGGGGCAGCTTTATGAATCGGTCATTAAGAATGGAAAGTTAAGGATTCCACTCAGTGCCTGCCATTTTTTTCGTGGCAGAATGGGAAATGTAAAGGGAACGGTTCATATTACAGTTGCCTGTAATGTCGGAAATGCACATATGCCGGAGAGTACAGCAGTGCTGACATTCTGGATGTAAGATTAAAGGTCGAAATGAAGAAAATTCGGCCTTTTTATTATGCACAAATATGGAAAAATGTTGATTTTACAGGGATAAAGGAAAAATACAAACCGTTCCCGACAGGCACGAAAACGAATAAATTAGTTGACACTAACCAATAAACATTGGTAGAATGTCAACGCAGTTAGCCAATGATAACCATATAAATCAGATACAGACAGTGATGTGACAGATTTAAATAAAGGTTATCTGGTAACCAGTATCATCTGTCAGTAAACCAGATGATTCGGAAGGCTTTCTGTAGTAGCTATAAGTAAATATAAAATTAAACATACAAAGGAGACAGTAACAATGAAGAGAAAAAACTTATGGATCAAAATTTCAGCCTGCACAATGGCAGCATTCCTTGCAACTACATCCGTAGCACCTGTATATGCAACTGAATCTGCATTTGCGGAAGATGTATTTTCTGATTCAGCAGAAGACGAATTTGGAAGTGAGGCAGCGACAGCAGAGGTTGAATTTGCAGATGAAATCGTTTCAGTGGATGAAGCTTCTGAGGTTCTGGCAGCACAGGCTGGATTTGGAACTGCGAATACAGAGCTGAAAGCCGGAACTTATAAAGTGACGGTATCATTAAAGAATGCCACTGATCCATCTAAGGATTCTATGGCAGGTTCCTGTATTGCCGGGGCAGCAACTATGGTAATCGCAGCTGATGGAAGCGCAAAGATCACAGTGCCGCTTACTTCTGTTTCTGTAGGTCCGATGACAGCCTTTGCAAGCGACTGGCAGATTTATAAAGGCGGACTTGATGCAGAAAAGACTGCAGCAGAATACACTACAGATGAGAGTGGAAATGTAAACAGTATTACATTTACAGTTCCTGATACGAGCGCAGACGGTGTTTATGTAAATATGAGTACAATGATGCACAGTAATGACGCATTCATGAAAATTGAATATGCAACAGCACAGTTAACATCAACACCAGCAGAGGAATCTGTAAAAAAGACTGCACCAACCATTAAAGTAAAAACTACAGCTAAAAACATCAAATATACAACCCTGAAGAAAAAGGCTCAGGTATTTACAATGGGAGCAACTGTAAACAGCAAAGGAAAGCTTACATATAAAAAACTTTCCGGAAGTTCTGCAATTACAATTAACAGCACAACTGGAAAGCTGACTGTCAAAAAAGGTGTGAAAAAAGGAACTTATAAAGCAAAAATCAAAATTTCTGCAGCAGCCAAAGGAAACTATAAAGCAGGAAGCAAAACTGTAACTGTCACAGTAAAGGTAAAATAAGAGAATGAAGAAACGTATCATTGCAGTACTATTGTCAGCAGTCATGATGGTTCCGTCAGTTTCTGTCGGTGCTACAGATTTTGCAGAAGGAAATGGAGAGCAGATTTTTTCAGAGGGTGAAGAAACCAGAGAATTGATTTTCACAGAGGGAGAAGATACAGTAGATTTTTCTTCAGAAGAAAATACACAGGAGGTATTTTCTGCGGAAAGTTCAGCAGACGGCATTATACTTAACGAAAAAACCTTTATAAAAGGGAAAACTTATCTGATTCCTGTTTCTTTGAAAAATGCGGCAAATCATGAAAAAGATTCGGCAGCAGTTTCGTGTCCGGGTAAGTTTGCGACTCTTTATATTGGGGAAGACGGGATTCCTAAGCTGACAGTAAACCTGCGTAGTGTCACAGTTGGAACCATGACGGATTATGCATATGATTTTAAAATCTATCAGAGTGCGGGAACAGACGGGGAAAAACAGGGTGCTTTTGTAGAGAACACGCAGATAGTTCCGGCAATAGACGGAAGTGGAACAAGAAATGTTCCAGAAACGATATCCTTCGCAATTCCGGAGGCTGCTTTTGGACAGGATGGAGTTTATCTGAATATGTATGTAGATGTGATGGGGCGTGACTCAGATGCTTATCTGCAGATGAATTATGCAGAGGCGAAAGAGTCCGGGGATACATCACTTAATTATACGACAGAAGTTGCATCAGCAGTAGTAGAACAGTTTGGAAATTACAGTGTCACAGCACAGGTTACTGTAAAGGACGGACAGATCAGTGATGTAGTGCTTGAAGGGACTGATTTCAAGGGTTCCTATATCAATGAAAATCAGGCTTATTTAAATCGTGCGGTTAATGGCATGGGAAGTATCAAGGGAATGAAGGAAAAGCTGACGGGGCTTTACATCAACGATACAGACAAGTTGAACAACCTTGATACAGTTTCAGGTGCAACGTATTCATCAAATGCAGTGAAGCAGGCGGTTATGAAAGCCCTTGGCATGGAAATTTACCAGGAGGTACTTCCGGATGTTCCTGAAAAGAAGCCTGAAGCAGGAACCTATCGCATTACAGTCAGAGGAAGAACCGATATGAGTGATCATAAACTTCTTGGATCTTCCGACAAGGCAGATGCTGTTTTGCGTGTAGACACAAAAGGAAAAATGTGGCTTACCTATAAGATGGTTTCAGGTGATCCCGGGGAGCCGCTATGGGTGCTGGGATATAACGGATATTATCCGGGAAATAATACATCCGGGAAACTGAGCATGGACGGCGTAACTTTTTCAACAGAAAAAATGACAATTCCTACGATTGGCAGCAGTTCGGTTGTGACAGAGGTGACAGTTCCTCTGGATGAAATGCGACAGACATATCTTAATAATCTCTATCTTTATGTGGATGTAATGAAGAAACTGGATGGTGAAGTTTCCGGAATTATCTTTGACAAGGGAAAGTTTAACATCAATTCTACACTTACTTTATACTGGGATACATTGAAAAAAATATCCAATGATACAGGAGATACAGAGAAACCGGCGGTAAAACAAAAGAATCCGACAATCAGGACAAAAGTGTCATCAAAGACATTTACGGTCTCTCTTCTGAAGAAAAAATCTCAGAGCTTTACTCTGGGAGCAAGTGTAAACAGTAAAGGAAAACTTTCTTATAAGAAAACTTCCGGTAGTTCCGGCATTTCCGTGAACAGCAAGACAGGTAAGATCACAGTAAAAAAAGGAATGAAAAAAGGAAATTATAAGATAAAAGTTCAGATAAAGGCAGCAGCCAAAGGAAATTATAAAGCAGGTACGAAGACAGTTACAATAATTGTTAAAGTAAAATAGGCAGAAGTTTTTCTGCTGTATAGGGAACTGCCCTGTTTGTGGTGGTTCCCGTTTTTGTAGTAATTCTGGAAAGTAAGTTAGGTTGTTAAAGTACCCCACCGCAGACAGAGAATCCTGCAAAGGGATTCTTTCCTGGAGTTTTTACGGGTAATAGAGTATTATAGGAAATTTGGAAAAGAGGAATGAAAATACAGATGGCAAAAACGAAAAAAATATTAAAACAAATGATGATTTTTTCTTTTTCAGCAATATTGATCATGGGAACTGGAATCAGCGTCAGTGCAGATTCCAGTGTGGAAGAAAATATTCCGGATGACATGATTCAGCAGATAGAACAATGTCAGGAAGAAACAGATTTTTTCAGCAGTAATTCGGAAGTCGGTAACTTCAGCAGTGGCAGTACCGACAGCAATGATGATAACAACAATAGCGGTGATAACAATAACGGCGGTGATAATAACGACAATAGTAGCGATAGCAATAATAACAATGGCAATGACACTAACGGTGATAATAAAGATGACAATAAGAATGGTGACAGTGACACCAGTTTTGATATAAATAATCTGCCTGATGGAATTTATTCTGTTTCCGGCACAATGCTGAAAACGGATAAAAAGACAGCGTCCATGGCAGATCAGGCATTTCAGCATACGATAAAGCTTACGGTAAAAGATGGAATATACAGTCTGGCGCTGGATTTCAGGGCAATGGATATGAATGGACAGATGGGATATTTGGGAAATATTAAATATTATAAAACCGGATATACATTGGATTCAAATGGAAATCCGCAAGGAGAAATAGAGGATACAGAAGTGAATTCTCTGCAAAGATACACGAATGATACGGTTGTATCTGATTATTTTGGCACGAATTATCCGGATATTGTAACATTTCCGATGATAGAGGAGGCAAGAACGGACAGCTATGTGCCGCTTCAGGTATTTATTCCTATTATGGATGCCATCGCCAAAGGAACAGGTACCCAGAATATATTTCTGAAAATAGACTGGTCTGTCTTAAAGGAAACCAGTGATGATGACGACGCATTTAAAGATGACAGCTCCAATGGCGCCGGAGGCGGAAATAGTAATGGAAATAATAGCGGAAATAACAACGGAAACAACAATGGAAGCAATACCGGAAATAACAGTGGCGGCAATGGGAATGGAAGTACCGGAAATGGAAGCAGTAATAATGGAAACAGCAATATCAACGGCGGCAACAAAAATAATGCAGGTAATAATAACAATGCAAATAACAGTGGCAGTGGTACGAATAATTCCGGATATGTCAATAATGCAGGTCTGGGCGGAAACAGTTCGTTAAAGAAAAATAATTCTTCAACTTCTGGAAATGGAAGTAGTCTAAGCGGAAATAATTCATTAAATGGAAACAGCTCACTAAGCGGAAACAAATCCCTGAAATCATCAGGAACTTCAGAAACAAATATATCGAAAACTTCAGGTACTCTTTCATCAGGAAGTATGGAAAACAGTACTATGAATGAATCTGATGGTCAGGAAGAAATGGCGTTAAATACTTCGGGAGAAATGCTGAATTCAGAGGGTATGGGAATGGGTACGTCTGCAGTCAGCCAGATGAATACCGGTTCACAGACAGAGCAGTCTACAGAAAGTGCCTGGGAGTTGAGCATGCAGCAGTCTTCTGCAAAGAAAGCAGGAGCGATGATCCCTGTATGGATCAGTGCAGCAGCGGCAGTATGCGGTCTGGGATATAAGGTAAAAACCGGAACAAATCCTAAGAGGAGAAAGAAACGATGAGCAGAAAACGAGGCAGATTCATCCTGATTTTGATGACAATCATGCTGTACATAACAGGATGTTACATAAGTGTTCATGCAGAAAGCGGGGCTATATATTCTTGTACGATAAACCGAAGCTACGGGAATCCCGTAACCGGCGAAGTGGAGGATTCAGGAGGAGAATCCTCATATGCGACAGGACAGGGAATGGTAGAAAGCGCCGTATATTCACAAGGTCTGATGGAGGTAACAGATTCGGGCAATTATTATCTGACCCTTCGTCTGAGTCTGCTGGATTATACCTCAGGTCATACATTTGCAGTTCAGAATGTAGGAGATTCTGGATGGATGGATACGGCAACTGCAGTAACGGCAAATGGTTCGGACGGTAGTGGAAGTACCGCGGATATATGTATGCAGGTACCGTCTGAGAACTGTATCGTGAGAATTACCATGTATGTATCTCCGATGGGAAGAAATGCGGTGTTTTATGTTTATCCAACCAATTATTCAGAGGGAAATAGTGTAGGAATGAATCCATATTTTGTGA
Organism: Blautia sp. CGZ-1-C1; assembly: GCF_056504575.1. Taxonomy (NCBI): domain Bacteria; kingdom Bacillati; phylum Bacillota; class Clostridia; order Lachnospirales; family Lachnospiraceae; genus Blautia; species Blautia sp. CGZ-1-C1. The sequence continues at coordinate 3,748 of NZ_JBWLUT010000097.1, read as the reverse complement.
CAGAAAGCGGAACTTCTTACGGAAACGCAAATGACTCCGGATATGTGGAAAACCAGACAGGAAATGCACAGAATACGGGTACACAGCAGAGCAGCAATAATAATTCTCAGGCGCTTGCGGCTGTACAGAATACCGGCAATGTTGCACAGCAGAATAACAACCAGGCAGAAACAGATGAGAAAGATACAGAACAGACAAAAGAAGATGGGGAAAAGCAGCCAAATCAGGAACAGGATTCAGATAAAGATAATGATACATCAGATCAGGCAGGAACAGCAGATTTGGAAGATTCTGCAGATTCAGCCAGTGAATCGGAATTAAACAACGCACAGGGCTTAAGCCTTTCTACCGCTTCTGAAAGTACCGGAACAGTGGTTGAGAAATCCGCAGGAAAGATTTATGTAAGTCCATATTTTATGCTGGGACTGACAATAGTTATATCAGGCCTAATCCTGATTCTGGCAGCGGCGCTGGTAGTATGGTATTTCAGAAGAAACTGGCGCAGATGGGGCGGAGAGGATGACTATGATGAGGAAGATTAAATACAGACGTGCAGGAGTAGCAGGATTATTGTTTATGACTGTAATGTCTGCATGCTTTTTGACCGGTTGTGTAGATCAGCATCCAGAGGGGACTCAGACAACTGTTCAGCCGACGGAAACGCTGGACTCCATGTTGCAAATCACAGATCCGATTGAAAAAGAAGCGGTAGAGATTGCAAAGGCAAAGGTACATTCCATGGGTGCAGAGCCAAGGATCATTGCTACTTCACCGGCAGTTGCGGAAATCTGTGACAGACTGGAGTTGGATCTTGTGGGCGTATGCAGCAGCAGTTCTTCTATTCCGGAGAGATATGAGGAAATTACCCAGGTTGGTGCTGCTATGAGTCCGGATATGGAAATCGTGTCAGGGCTTTCTCCTGACTGGATTTTAAGTCCGTCTTCTTTACAGTCAGATCTTCAGCCTAAATATGAAACGATTGACACAGACTGGGCGTTTCTGAATCTTCGCAGTGTCCAGGGAATGTATCGTTCCATACAGGAACTGGGAGAAATTTTTGACAGGGAAGAACAGGCAGAAACACAGATAAAAGAATTTAAAGATTTTTATGAAACTTATCAGAAGGAACAGGAAGGAAAAACGCATCCGCGCGTGATGATCCTTATGGGACTTCCGGGAAGCTATATCATTGCGACAGAGAATTCCTATGTAGGAAGTCTGGTGGCTCTTGCGGGTGGAGAGAATGTGTATGAGGGCAGTACAGAAGAATTTCTGACTGTAAATACAGAAGATATGAAGAATAAAGAGCCGGATATTATCCTCCGCACAGCACATGCCCTGCCAGATCAGGTAATGGAAATGTTTAATGAGGATTTTGCTACAAATGATATCTGGAAACATTTTTCAGCGGTAAAAAACAATCGGGTATATGACCTTACTTATGAGTATTTCGGTATGAGCGCAAACTTTTCTTATCCGGATGCTTTACAGGAACTGCAGGAAATTTTATATCCTGATGAAAAAAACAGTGACGAAACATCAGATAAGAAAAAGAAAGACAGTGATAAAGTAACAGACAAGAATCAGAAAAACAATGATAAAGTAACAGATAAAAATCAGAAAGAAAATGATAAAACAACAGATAAAAAACAGGAGGACTGACGGAGAATGGATGAGAAAAGAAAGAAGAGAAAGCGTGTCCGGGCGGTGCTGTCTTTTGGGATAATGATACTGTGTCTGGTTGGTCTGTTTTTCGCGGCAATTAATATCGGAAGTCTGAAAGTTTCTTTTCCTGATTTGATGCGGGGATTGTTTGTAGAAAGAATCGAGGAAGTGGCAGTAATCTATGATCTGCGTTTTCCGAGAATTATTATTTCCATGTTGGCAGGTGCTGCTATCGCGGTATCTGGTGTGTTATTTCAGGCGGTATTAAAGAACCCACTGGCGGACCCGGGAATCATTGGAATTTCCAGCGGTGCCAGTTTTGCAGCTGTTTTGATTACGGCATTTGCGCCACAGTTGTATTTTTTTACACCGCTGGTTGCTTTTCTTGGAGGTGTAGTTGCTTTCTTCCTGGTGTATTTCCTTTCCTGGAAAGAGGGCTTAAGTCCGCTTAGAATTATTCTTACTGGTGTGGCAGTGGACGCATTTTTTACAGGACTTTCCAGTGCGTTTAACAGTATGAGCGGAGGAAATATGTCAGGTGTCGCATCTATTGTAGAAGCAAATATTACACAGAAAACATGGGATGATGTGACAACGATGGTGCCATATGTAGTGGCAGGATTATTCCTTGCATGCCTCTTTATCAGAGAATGCAATCTGATGTCTCTGGAGGACAAAACAGTCCGCAGTCTTGGTATGAATGTGAATGCAACGAGAATCGTAATTTCCCTGATCGCGGTACTTCTGGCAAGTATTTCCACTGCGATTGCCGGGGCAGTCAGCTTTCTGGGACTGATCGTTCCACATATTGGACGTATTCTGGTTGGAAGCGATCACCGTGCGTTGATTCCGTTTTCTGCTCTTTCCGGTGCGTGTTTCTTTCTTCTGGCAGATACGATCGGAAGAACAATTGCAGCTCCTTATGAAATCAGCGCAGCCATAATTATGAGTGTTGTCGGTGGCCCATTTTTCATTATTCTTTTACGGAGGTCGAGAAAATATGCAAACTGAAAATAGAGATTTAAAACCGGAAAAAATGGCCATGACCGTAAAAGATGTCAGCTTTTCCTATGGGAAAAACCAGATTTTAAAAGGTGCTTCTCTGGAAATTCCAAAAGGAAAGATCACTACGATCCTGGGTGCAAACGGCTGTGGAAAATCAACGTTATTTTCGTTGATGACAAAGAATCTGAATCCTGACAAAGGCAGAATTTTCCTGGGAAAAAAGAATATTAGTAATCTGCGGCTGAATGAATTTGCGCTTAAAGCAGCGATTGTACACCAGTATAATACGGTGGCGGATGATATGACAGTAGAGCGTCTGGTTTCTTTTGGGCGGACACCGCATCTTGGGCTGATGGGAATTCAGGGAGATGAGGATGAGAAGTATGTGGAATGGGCGATGGAAGTAACGAACATTACGGAATACCGGAACAGGGAAATCTCCAGACTCTCCGGGGGACAGAGACAGCGCGTGTGGATTGCAATGGCACTGGCACAGGGAACGGAGATTCTTTTTCTGGATGAACCGACTACATATCTTGATATCCGATATCAGATTGAAATCCTGGAGCTTGTGAAAAAGCTTAACCGGGAATACGGTATGACGGTTATTATGGTATTACACGAAATTAATCAGGCAATTTATTTTTCTGACCGGATTATCGGACTGTGTCAGGGAAAAGTTCTGATACAGGGAGAACCTGATGAGGTGATTACCGGTGAGAGTATCCGACAACTGTATGGGATTGACCTGAAAGTCACAGAAATAGATGGGCACAAATTCGTATTGACTGTGTGAAACAGACTGAAAATACAGGAGTGGCTTTTCATATACACTCTGAAAAATAAATATTGGGAAATAACAGTAAAAAGTAATTACGCAGGATATCTGCGAAAAAGAAAAAAACGGAGAGGAAACATGAGACATACGATGAAGATTTTTTGGATGATACTTGGATTTTTGTGTCTGGGACTTGGTACGGTAGGTATCATATTGCCGATTTTGCCGACAGTTCCGTTTTATATGGCAACGCTATTCTGTTTTGCAAAAAGTTCAGAAAGACTCCATTCATGGTTTCTT
>NZ_JBWLUT010000096.1:0-68340 GCF_056504575.1 Blautia sp. CGZ-1-C1 | reverse complement strand
GATATGGAGATTATAACATCTGTCATCACAAAATATGTAGAACGATGACTCATTTGTTAAAAAATGGATTGGAAAATTCATAATGGAATGGAACTTGAATAACTGCGCGTCTAACTCATCATTGAAGTAACGGGAATGCGACGCGCAGTTATTCAAAATCAGTGGTCAGTTGATTTAAAGGATTGTTACAGGCAGTATCAGAGCAATGGTGCTGCCTTTTTTGCTGCTCTGGGTTACTTTTACCTGGCCGTTGTGCTGTCTGGCAATCTCGCTTACAAGGGCAAGACCCAGACCGGCGCCGCCCATGGCGCGGCTGCGGGATTTGTCCACACGGTAGAAGGGATCAAAGATTTTCTCCTGATTTTCAGGGGAGATACCGATGCCTGTGTCAGTTACCTCCAGGACTGCAGTCTCTGCAGAATGAATGCCTACAGTGACGGAACCGGAAGGCCGGTTATATTTGATTGCATTTTCAACCAGATTATAGACTGCCCGGTACAGAAGGATATAGCTGCCTGTAACAGTACAGTCACCTTCTGTCTGAATAAGCCGGATCTGATGCTTTTCTGCAACCGGGTCCAGATCGCAGAAAACTTCTTCTGTGAGTGCTGCAAGGGAAATGGTATCAGAACGCTCTACAGTCTGAAGGCCTGTCATGTCCAGCAGGATTTCCGCAAGGTGGGAAAGCCGTCCGGTCTGTTCCTGAAGCATGGCGAAAAGCCTGTCGTATTCCTGGTGTGTGTGTTCCGGCTTTTTGTAAAAAACTTCCAGATTTGTCTGCATTACAGCTAAGGGCGTGCGAAGCTCATGTGCTGCACTTGCCACAAACTGCTTCTGCGCAGAGAATGCATTGTCCAGGCGTGCAAGCATGTCATTAAAGGATCTGGTCAGACGTGAGATCTCATCCTCTGAGAGTGGGACTTCCAGCGGTTCAGACAGATTCTGTGCCTGTACCTGGCTGATTTTGTCACTGAATCTGCGCAGGGGGGTCAGGGCTCTTCTGGTGACAAACCAGGTACAGATACTGCTGAGAAGAATAATGATACCTGTGGCAATCATGCTCTGGAACAGAAATTTATTTTTGGTATTCTGGATCTGGTTTTCCAGATCAGGGATGAGGATTTTGGGATCTACATTGATAGAGATCGGGTTTGAATTGTCAGGGGTGACTAGAACCACATAGTCGGAAATCCCTTCCAGACCGGTCACAGCAGAACGGCTGATGAAGAAATACATCAGTGCACAGGCTGTGATAACCAGTCCGGAAATCAGCAATGTGAGCCGCCACTGGAGGGAGAGCCTGCGAGGGGAAAGTTTTTCTGAATAAAATTTCATAGATAAATCCTTTCGTTATAATGACATAGTAGTATTTGGACGCAGATCGCGAAGCGACTGCGTTCATGAGCAAGTAGCGAAGCGGATTGCGAATGTCCGCTTTACATCTGAAAATATTTATTGTACAGATATGAATGATTTTTATTCTTCCAGAATATATCCCTGTCCGATTTTATTTTGTATAGGATCATATCCAAGGGCAGTTCTCAGTTTTTTTCTCAAGGAAGAAATGTGTACCCGGATGGAATTGCTGAAGCTGTTTACGCTGCCATCCCAGAGATGCTCAATCATTTCCTCAGGGCTGATGATCCGGTTGCGGTGAAGCAGAAAGTATTCCAGAAGTGCGCTTTCTTTCCTGGTGAGAGCCAGTGGTGTACCATCTACACTGGCTTCTCTTGTGCGTGTGTCAAAGGTAATGCGGCTACATCTCAGGCAGACATCCTCCTGGATAAATTTACGGCGGGTGAGGCTGCGGATGCGGGCTTCCAGTTCCTCGAAATGAAATGGCTTGGTAAGGTAATCGTTGGCTCCCAGATCCAGACCCTCCACCTTATCCTGGATCTGTACTCTTGCGGAGAGTATGAGAACAGGAGTGTTGGTATTGAAAGTACGGAACTGACGCAGAATGTCCAGACCGTCAATTCCAGGCAGGTTCAGATCCAAAAGAATCAGATCGTAATTCTCTGTCATACATAATTCCAGTCCCTCTTCCCCGTCAAAGCAGGTATCTGTTTCGTATCCGTCCATGCGGAGTCCCTCTGCCATGGAACGGCAGAGCTGTTCTTCGTCTTCTATAATTAAAATGTGCATGATAGTCTCCTTTTTGAATTTCCGGTTTCATAGTTTTATAATATCAAAGTCCAAAGTCCAAAAGCCAGAAGATTGTCAGTGTTTGTACGATAAAATTTTTGACTCTGATATATTATCAATTTTATCATAGCACATTAAGTATAAAATTCGTGTAAAAAAGAAAACGATTTCATATTAAAATATCTGCCTGACTACGTTTCAGATTTGTTTGGGATTGATTACAAAATAAAATTCGAAAAAAAGTTATTTTCTTAACACAGATTTTATTTCTCAGATGCTATAATGTGTGCATATCAATAAAAAAGTGTCTGTCATGTGGGGATGAAATCCAGATTTGCGGACAGATACAGAGAAGTAATTAAAGGTAATATAAAAATCATAACAGTAAAAAATGAAGGGAGTTTACTTACAATGAAAAACAGAAGAATGAGATTAATGGCGATTTTTGCAGCAAGTGTATTAAGTGTGACATCTATGGGAGGTATTGTAACTGTACATGCAGGGGAGGCTCTTGCAGTGCCAGCAGATGAAGCAGGTGTAGTCCAGACGGATGGTAAGGATGTTCAGGCAGCAGAAGATGGCAGTGTGGCAGCTTCCGAGGGTCTGATTGCTGAATCCTTCAAACCCTCAGAGATTGCTCAGCCTGCACAGGATACTTATGAATATCCATTCCTTGGAATGAAATTAGGGATTTCCAAAGACCTGAAAGAGCAGATGGAGAAGAAGAATATTTCCATGTTTACAGATGAGAGATGGGATGACAATGCAGAGGCAGTCACATATGCCACAGCCAGCTGGTGTACCCTGACAGACGAGCAGAAGGATGCAGAGGTGGACAAGATGGGCACCGGATATGACGACTGGCTGAAAAGTCTCAGCAGAGTAGGTGTGATCGGAATGTATGACGAGGAATCCCAGAAAGATCTGGATACGATTACCGGATGCACAGAGCATAAAGAACTGGGCACCAGCAGTGACGGCAAATATAAATATTATCTCAGCACAAACAAGGATGCAGATGCAGACCTGCTAAAGGATGTGGAGGGGATTGAAGTAACACTTACAGAAATGACCCCGTTCCAGATGCTTTCTGCATTTGACCAGCCGCAGGATACTTCTGACAGTACAGATGCAGCTGAAGGAACAAATGTAGGCAAATTTGAAACAACAGGAGTTGACGGAAAAACCTATACACAGGATATCTTCAGCAAATACGATCTGACTATGGTAAATGTTTTTACTACCTGGTGTTCTCCATGTATTAATGAGATTCCTGATCTGGAGAAGCTTTATCAGGAGATGAAGGATAAAGGTGTGGGAGTAGTAGGCGTTACACGGGATACAATAGGCAGTGGTGGAAAACAGGATGAGGAAGCAGTGAAAAAGGCTCAGGTAATTCAGGAGAAAACAAAGGCATCCTATCCATTCCTGATCCCGGATTCCGGAATGATGAACGGACGTCTCAATGGAATCTCCGCTTTCCCGGAAACATTCTTTGTTGACAAAAATGGAAATATTGTAGGCGAGACTTACTCCGGAAGCCACAGCCTGGACGAGTGGAAAGAAATTGTGGAAAAAGAGCTGGCGAATGTAACAGAGGAAAAATAAATGAATAAATTAAAAACCAGCAAAATATGGAACAGTAAATGGCCGGCTGTGATTCTTATGCTTGTGGGAGCCTGCTTTATGGGATATGGAATTTCCCGCGGAGAGCTGGCGGTGGTGTTTACAAAAGCCATTAACATCTGTATGGAATGTGTGGGAATTGGATGATTTAACCGAATCAGGCAGGTTCCTCTTCGGAGGCTGCAAATATCCGCCTGACTGAAACATTGTCATAAGATAAGTCTGTGTATAAGATATGAATGGAAAGAAAATAAATTATCATGAGTAACAAAAAGAACAGCGATAACAAAAGTAATAAGAAACAAAATACAAAAAATATGAAGATTAATGAGTGGCCACGCCACGGAATTCAGGCACTGTGGGCGTTCATTACAAACAGTCATGTTACCGGTTTTGTCACAGGCAAAATTTACACAGGCAAATTGAAAAATGCCTGTGTTCCGGGCCTGAACTGTTATTCCTGTCCAGGTGCTGTTGGTGCCTGTCCTATCGGTTCCCTTCAGGCAGTGATAGGGAGCTGGAATTTCAAGATGGCTTATTATGTGGTAGGATTTCTCATCTTCATCGGGGCTATGGTAGGAAGGCTGATCTGCGGTTTTCTCTGTCCTTTTGGACTGATCCAGGATCTGCTGAATAAGATCCCATTTCCTAAGAAAATCCGTACATTCAAGGGAGATCAACTGCTTCGTAAGCTGAAATATGTGATTTTTGCAGTGTTTGTGATCCTGCTTCCATTGTTCCTTGTGGATATTATGGGACAGGGGGCACCCTATTTCTGCAAACTGATCTGCCCGGCAGGAACACTGGAGGGCGGACTGCCACTGGTGCTTTTGAATAAATCCATGCGCAGTGCACTGGGCTGGCTGTACATATGGAAGAATGTGATCCTTGTCATAACGATCATTCTCTCCATTATGATCTACCGTCCGTTCTGCAAATATATCTGTCCCCTGGGAGCACTTTATTCTGTCTTTAATCCTGTCTCTCTGTATAAATACAGAGTGGATAAAGATAAGTGTATAAAATGCGGAAAATGTGCAAAAGCATGCCAGATGATCGTAGACCCTGTGGAAAACTCCAACAGTCCGGAATGTATCCGCTGTGGAAGATGCCGCAAAGCCTGTCCGACAAATGCAATCCAGTGTGGAATCAAGAGAAAACCACAATCATGAAGAAAATAAAATGATATCAGAGGCATGTATAGAACTGTCATCAGTCAAAATTATTCGGGTTCAGCCATGAGACTATGAATAAAAAGATTGATAATAACAGATATGGAAAAGGGACACCTGACAGATTATAAAAGTAGTCTGTCAGGTGTTTTTGTATATTTTTGGTTACTGTTCACATGCCACTATCCCGCGAGGTGTTTTGGCATGTGAATGCCAAAATCCCGAGACATACCGCGCGAATTTATGCGAATAGCATAAATTCTGTGCATCGCGAAGCGTGTTACTGGGCACGGAGTGAACAGTAACTATTTTTGTTGGAAAATGTATAAAAATATCGAAAAATATATAAAAAACTGGTAAAATCATATTGTGAAAATGCAGAACAGAAAATGAGGTGACTGTATGGCAAAGAAGAGAAGAAAACCGAAGATGGAATTCCGCTATTACCAGATGCCTGCCGGAAGTCCGATTCTGGCTCTTCTGGGGCAGAAGTGGGTTCAGAATTATGGAAATGATGTGGATTATCTTCATTTTCACAATTACCTGGAGATTGGTTTCTGCTATGAAGGGGATGGATTTATGGCGTTTGGTGAGGCTGAAATGCGGTTTTCGGGAAGAGAATTTACGGTGATTCCGCCCAATTATGCTCATACGACTAACAGTGATCTGGGTACGGTTAGTAAATGGGAGTATCTTTTCATAGATGTGGAAGGTTTTATGAAAAAATTTCTGAACAATCCGGTAAAGGCTGAAAAAATGATCCAGAGAATATATTCTAAGGCTTTATTTCTGAAAGAGAATGAGTCTCCCTCCATAGCTGAAAAAATTCTTAAGATTATGAATATCATGCGTGAAGGAGAAGAATTTTATATTGAAGAATCCAGTGGAGTTCTTGCGGCACTACTTGTAGAAATTGCCAGACTGAACCGGGCATCACCGGAAGACAGGGTGGAAGAGGAAACAGGAAAACTTACAAATATGATCACCCGCGTACTGGATTTTGTTTCTTATCACTATATGGAAGACATTCGGATTGAGGATCTGGCGAAGATCTGTCACATCAGTGAAACTCATTTCAGAAGAGTATTTACATCGCATATGAAGGTAAGTCCTCTGGAGTATATTAATTCTGTGCGGATTCATACTGCCTGTGAATTTTTGCAGACAACAGATATACCGGTGGCAGATATTGCGCACAAATGTGGTTTCACGACCAATTCAACGTTTAACCGGAACTTCAGACAGATAATGGGAGTGACGCCGGTTGAATGGAGAAAGCGGCCGGAGAATTATGAACAGCAGCTTTTGGATTTCGATATTCATTCAGAGGAAGGATGGTAAAAAGTTATGAACTATAAGATTGTGGAGCAGGTATCAAGAAAGAAAAAGAGTATGTCCGGAGTCCTGCGTGTGGTAATGATTGTTTTTGCAGTGCTTTTTGTGGTTATGGGAATCACGATTTCCCAGGCATTTATGCTTCCGGGATTTCTGCTTGCAGGGCTGTATTTTGTCTTTGATATATTCAGTCAGAAGGATTATGAATACACGATGGAAAACGGTCAGTTTGAAATAGATGTGATCTATGGCAAGAAGTATCGCAAAACAGCTCATATATTGGAGTTGAGCAGTCTGGAGACAGTGGCACCGCACTGGCATGAAAGTGTTGCAAGGTACAAAAGGAATGGCGGAACGGAGAAACTGAAAAAGTACGATTATACCTCTTATGATGATGATACTCCTTACTACACAATGATTATCCGGGAAGACGGGCACAAGATAAAACTGCTTCTTGATCTTAATGAGGAACTGCTTCATGCGATGAAGACACAATGTCCTGGTAAAGTCTATTTTGCATAAAATGAATTAAAAATTGTAAAATATGTACAAAAATTTAATAAAAAATTTATGAAATAAGAACAAAGGTCATTTTCAAAGACAAAAAAATATAATTTTTTGTCCATGAAAGTGGCTTTTATCATAAAAATGACATGGCAAAAGCGGTGCAAATGAGAAAGTGAACAAAAAACGGATTTTTTGGCATTTCAAATAGTGCAAAATACATAAAATGGTCGAAATTGCACATTATGTGTACGGTTATGCAAACTATACCTGAAAATCGGATGCTATAATTAGCTTACAAGCGATTCGGAAGAAAGAATAAGCTTAATAAAGGAGGACATAAATATGAGAAAAAAATTACTCGCAGTATTAATGACCGGTGCTATGGTAGCATCCTTTGCAGGATCAGCTACAGTTGTTTCAGCGAAATCTGATGATGACAACAAGTTAACCGTATGGGCATGGGATCAGAACTTCAATATCAAATCCATGCAGATCGCAGCAGATCAGTATGCAAAAGATCATGAGGGATTTTCTGTAGATATTATAGAGACATCTTCTGATGACTGCCAGACTAAACTGACAACAGCAGCAAATGCAGGCGATTACAGCACACTTCCTGATATCGTTCTTATGCAGGACAACAGCTATCAGAAATATCTGAAGAGCTATCCGGATGCATTCACAGATCTGAAAGATATCAACATTAACTGGGATGATTTTGGTAAACTGAAACAATCCTATTCCATGGTAGATGATACACACTACGGTGTTCCGTTTGATAACGGTGCTGTTATTGCATGCTATCGTACAGATATCCTTGACGAAGCAGGATATACAATTGATGATCTGACAGATATCACATGGTCCAAATTCATGGAAATCGGTAAAGATGTTCATGAAAAAACAGGCAAATATCTTCTTACAAGTGAAGCTACAGGCGGCGATACTCTGATGATGATGATGCAGTCCTGCGGAGCTAACTTTGTAAACGAAGATGGCGAAGCTTACATCGTAGGCAATGAAGTGGCAGAGAAATGTATCAATCTTTATGTAGATCTGGTTAAGAATGACGTTGTTAAACTTGTAAATAACTGGGATGAATATATCGCTACTATTACAGGCGGTGAGGCAGCAGGTATCGTAAATGGTAACTGGATCACAGCTACTCTGATGTCTACAGAAGACCAGAAGGGTCTGTGGCAGATTACAACAATGCCTAAAGTAGATGATGTTGATACAGCTACAAATTATGCAAACAATGGTGGATCTTCCTGGTATATTACATCCAACTGCCAGAATGTAGAACTCGCAGAAGATTTCCTTGCAAGCACATTTGGTTCCAGTACAGAGTTCTATGATGCAATCCTTCCGGAAGCAGGTGCAATCTCCTGTTATCTGCCGGCAGGTGAATCTGAGGTTTACAACGAGCCAAATGAATTTTTCGGTGGACAGCCAATCTTCTCAACAATTGTAGAATACTCTTCTCATATTCCGGAGTTCACAAAAACACCGTATCACTATGAAGCAAGAGAATGTGTCAACACAGCAGTTGTAAATATTGTAAACGGTACATCTGTAGAAGATGCTCTTCAGGAAGCTCAGGATACTCTGGCATTCAAGATGACTGAATAAATTCTGATCGCAGGATCAGATGATGTCAGGATTGCGGGAACAGTGAAACTGTGAAGCAATCTGTAGACAGTAATTAAGTGAATGAAAACAGGTAAGTGCGGGGGACTGCCAGCAGTCCCCCATTTTACTGCAAAGAGTTGGTAATTGTCCGGCAAAATGCTGAACAGTTACAGAGTTTTTTGAAAGGAGGAGTTCACGTGAATTCCAAGAAAAAAGGTATGTCTCTGCTTGGCAAGCAGAGAGCTGCAGGATGGATGTTTCTGGCCCCTGCAACTATCATGATCGCGATCATGAGCTTTTATCCAATGATACGTGCATTTATCATTTCCCTGCAGACCGGAGCCGGAGCAAATATGAGATTTGCAGATCCGATCTTCAGCAACTATAAACGTATTCTGGCAGACAAGGTATTTCAGCAGTCTATTGCAAATACATTCCTGTATCTGATCATTCAGGTGCCAATCATGCTGATACTGGCAATTCTTCTGGCACAGCTTCTGAATAACAAAGATTTGAAATTTAAGGGATTTTTCCGTACCTGTGTATTTCTTCCATGTGCGACATCTCTGGTATCCTATTCATTGATCTTCCGTTCCATGTTTGCTACAGATGGTCTGATCAACAGTATTCTGATCAAACTTGGAATCTTATCTACCGGCTATAACTTCCTGGGAAATTCCGCCAGTGCCAAGATTGTAATTATCCTTGCGCTGATCTGGAGATGGACCGGATATAATATGGTGTTCTATCTGGCAGGACTTCAGAATATCGAATATTCTGTATATGAAGCAGCCAAGATTGACGGTGCCAATGGCTGGAAGACTTTCTGGAAGATTACAGTTCCGCTTCTGAAACCGACAATTATCATGACATTCATCATGTCAATTAATGGTACACTGCAGTTGTTCGATGAGTCTGTCAACCTGACAAAGGGTGGACCGGCAAACTCAACAATCACAATGTCCCACTATATTTACAATACATGTTTTATTAACGTACCAAACTTTGGATATGCAGCAGCAATGTCATTTATCATATTCATTATGGTAGCTGTACTTGCATTTATTAATTTGAAAGTAGGTGATACACGTGACTAAGAAAAACAAATCAGCCATTCAGAGAAGATTGATCCCAACCTATATTTTTCTGATCATCGTGTCATTTATTTCAGTATTCCCGTTATACTGGATGATCTCAGCCGCAACTAATACATCCACAGATGTGTCACGTGGACGAATCATTCCGGGAAGCCATTTTATGGAAAACTTCCGTAATCTTACAGCCCAGCAGCCACTGTGGAGAGCACTTGGAAACTCTTTCTTTTATGCAATCCTTACTACAGTGATCTGTCTTCTGGTCTGCTCTATTGCAGGTTACGGATTTGAAGTTTACCATGATAAGTGGAAAGACAGAGTATTTTCAATCCTGCTTCTGGCTATGATGGTTCCGCAGGTTGCAACTATGGTTCCGTTGTTCAAAATGTTTTCCAAGGCGGGACTTCTGAATACAGCAGTAGGTTTTATCCTTCCGATTATTTCCACACCGTTTATGATCATGATGTTCCGTCAGAATGCCAGATCATTCCCGGTTGATATTATTGAAGCTGCACGTATTGACGGACTCAGCGAAGTAAGGATTTTCTTCCAGATGTTCATTCCTACAATGAAATCTACATATGCGGCAGCTGCTGTTATTACCTTTATGAATGCATGGAACTCCTATCTGTGGCCAAAGGTAATCATGACAGACAACAAGGCAATGACCATGCCAATGCTGATCGCCAACCTGATCACAGGTTATGTGACAGATTATGGTATGCTGATGTGCGGTGTATTGTTCTGTTCTATTCCTACAATGATCGTATTCTTTGTATTACAGAAACAGTTTGCAGAAGGTATTACCGGAGCAGTCAAATAAAAAACCTGAGAAAGGGAACACCCGGCAGATTACGAAAAGTAATTTTGCCGGGTGTTTTTGCCTGTTTATAAATAAATACATTCAAATTTGAGTAGGCATAATGAAAAAAGTACGGTAAAATAGATAGAGTACAGAAAGTACTTTTCCAGAATAAAACAAGAAGGGGGAGGGCCATGTCCGAAGTAAAGAATAAGAAAAAGAAATCAAGTATTATTCAGATCAGTATCGGTGTTCTGGCAGTTATTCTGGCTATCCTTATTATCATAATGATGGGAATTGTCTCAGATATTCAGGGAACGGCCCGTATTGTAAATTATACCGGTTTAGTCAGGGGAGAGACACAGAGACTCATAAAACTGGAGCTTTCCACGCAACAGGAAAATGAGATGATCCATGAGATAAGAACTTTTTATTGATGGTTTGCGAAATGGAAATGATGAATTAAATCTTGTGCGTCTCGATGATGTTGATTTTCAGAAAAAAATGCAGGAACTGGATGACAAATTCTCTGACCTGTATAAGAAAATTTATCTTGTGAGGTTTAAAGGGGCCAGAAACACAGATATTATTCCGGAAAGTGAGGAGTTTTTTGTGATCTGTGATGAAGCAACAGGTCTGGCTGAAAAATATTCGCAGAAAAAAGCCACATCCTTATCATTGCTTGAAAAATATATCACAGCAGATATTGTTGTATTGATGCTGCTGATCGGATATGAGTTTATCAAAGCAATACAATATGCTGCAATGAACCGTCTGCTGCAGCGAAAGGTATATCTGGATGATGCGACGGGACTTCCGAACAAAAATAAATGTGAAGAATTGCTGAATGAGGAAGAACCGGATGCAGATATCGGTGTCTGTAGTTTTGATCTTAATAATCTCCGGCGTATTAATGACAGCAGAGGACATGAAGCCGGTGATGCCTATATCCGTAGATTTGCTATCTGCCTGCGGGATTCCATGCCGGCTGAGCAGTTTGTGGGAAGAGCAGGTGGAGATGAATTTCTTGCAGTTACCCACGGACTGGACAGAGAACAGATGACACAGTGTCTTGAAAAGGTGCGCAGGGATATGACAGAGGAATCCAGAGTGTATCCGGATACTCCCCTAAGCTATGCGGTGGGATTTGCACTGGCCGGCGATTTTCCCGGAAGTACAATGAGAGAACTGTTTAACTGCGCAGACAAAAACATGTATATCAATAAGAATCATGTGAAACGGGAAGAGGCTGCAGCAGAAAAGAATCAGGGATATCAGCTGTTAAAGCTGCTTAATCAGCACGGCAGTAATTTCTCAGACTGTCTGTATTGTGATGCCAGGATGGATACTTATCGGGCGATTCGTTCCAGTGAAAATTTTTTCCTGGCCTCTGATGGTGCATATTCCGGTGCTGTGGAACAGATCATAGAGGAACAGATTGAAAAGTCCTGTCAGGCAGATATCCGTGAAGGACTGCAGATTTCGGAGCTTCAAAAGAAGATGCATACGAAGGAAGATGTGCTGGAATATGAGTATAATATCGGAAAACAGGGGGCATATAACCGCCTGACACTGATTCCGGTGGACTGGGATGAGGACAAAAAGCTGCATCATTTTCTTCTGGCATTTGAAACCATCCGAAAGACTTCTGAAGGCCAGACAGGGGCAAAAGAGCAGCTGCAGCTTTATTATGAACAGCTGAAACAGTCTATCCTGGAAAATGACAGCTATGTGGATGCACTTCTGGAATTGTCAGATGTGATCTATACAGTAAATCTGACAAAGGATGTTTTGGAAAGAAGGATCGTACTGAATGGAAAAGAACAGAAGAGTCGGGAGCTTTTTATGGACTATCCGCTTCCATGTTCTTATCAGGATTACTGTTGGGAATATGAGAAAAAAATCACCCAGGAAACAATTGCCGGTTACTGCATGACAGATAATTGTGAAAAGCTTCGTAAGAGGTTTGAAAACGGAGAAACAAATATGTCTGTGGAATATTGTGCCCGCGAAGATGATGGAAGTATCCGATGGGTACAGAAAACAGTTCTTATGACCAGAGTGGTAGTGTTTGATACAGAAATCCTTGCTGAGGTACCCATGATCTATGCAATCATTCTGTTGCAGGATACCACACAGAGGCATGAACGGGATGAACAGGAACAGGCGCGCCTTCAGGCCGCATTCAATGAGATGCGTGCCGAGAGCAGGGCGAAAACGAATTTCCTCAGCCGTATGAGCCATGATATCAGGACACCTTTGAATGGTATTATTGGTCTGTTAAAGATTGATGAGACTCATTTTGAGGATAAGGCACTGATACGGGAAAATCATAAAAAGATGAAGATAGCAGCGGATTACCTGCTTTCCCTTATCAATGATGTTTTGCAGATGAGTAAAATAGAGGAAGGTCATATTGTTCTGACTCATGAATATATCTATCTTAAAGATCTGGTCTATGAGATTGAGAGTATTATCACTCACAGGGCAGCAGGTGAGGATATTCAGTGGATTTATGAGAAAAATAAGGAGGATATTCCTTATCCGTATGTCTATGGAAGCTCACTGCATCTTCGTCAGATTTTTCTGAATATCTATGGAAACTGTATTAAGTATAACCGACCGGGAGGAAAGATTACTACGGTAATGGAGGTAGCAGATGTACATGATGGAATCTGTACATACAGATGGACGATTTCTGATACAGGTATAGGGATGAGTCCGGAGTTCCTGAGCCATATTTTTGATCCGTTTTCACAGGAAAAAACAGATGCCCGGAGTGTTTATCAGGGAACCGGTCTGGGAATGGCGATTGCCAGGGGATTGATTGAGCAGATGAATGGAAGTATTGAAGTGACAAGTCAGGTGGGCATTGGCTCTGTGTTTGTCATTACCATTCCCTTTGAAATTGCCCAGGAACAGAAAAGGGATGAGGAACTTGCAGAGAAATATGATATTCGTGGATTGCATCTGCTGGCAGCCGAGGATAATGAGCTTAATGCAGAAATCGTAGAAATGCTGCTGACAGATGACGGTGCGAAGGTTACAGTTGTAAAAAATGGCAGACAGGCAGTGGAGCACTTCGAAAGTAATCCTCTGGGAACCTTTGATGCCATATTGATGGATGTCATGATGCCTGTTATGGATGGTATTGCAGCAACAAAAGCCATACGTGCCATGGACAGGGCGGATGCAAAAATAATTCCGATCATTGCAATGACTGCAAATGCATTTGAGGAAGATGCAAAAAGATGTCTCGCAGCCGGCATGACCGCACATCTGGCAAAACCATTTCAGATAGAAGATGTGGAGAAAACCATTGTGGAGTGCTGTGGAAGGTGATGTCATCTGCAAGATCTGTTGCCATCAGTAAATTATCAGAAGCAGAGTTAAAAGTCTGGATGACAAAAATATGAGTAGAGAAAGGCGTAAGTCACAGAAATGTGGGTTGCGTCTTTTTTGTCTGAAAAACGTAAAAATATTATGAATATAGAATCATAAAACGTGATGACCTTGTTGAGGAAAGAAGCCGGCTGACAGTTCACAAATTCTTCACAAAATAATTAGCACTCACCTATTGACAGTGCTAATAATAAGTGTTATATTACAGCTAGAACAAAGGAAGGGGAACAAAAAGAGAACAAAGAAATAAGTTCTATGAGATTCCTGATAACCTAAGTTCCAAAGAAACAAGGTAAAGATGCATAACTGAGAGTCCATCATATACAGATGGACGGTATAGAAAAGGAGAGATGACTTATGTTGATGCCTAGTATTTTTGGAGAAAATTTATTTGATGACTTTTTTGGAGATTTTCCATTTTATTATGATGACAGAGCAATGAAAGATACAGAGAAGAAACTTTACGGACGCAGAGCCAGCCATATAATGAAAACCGATATCAAGGAAACTGATAAAGGCTATGAACTGGTCGTAGATCTTCCGGGATTTACCAAAGATGAAGTAAAGGCTGACCTGGAGAATGGTTATCTGACTATCAGCGCTGAGAAAGGCCTGGACAAAGATGAGCAGGAAAAAGAGACAGGACGTTATATCCGTAAGGAACGTTACGCAGGTGCCTGTAGCCGTAGCTTCTATGTAGGTAAAGAAGTTGAGAAAGAAGACATTAAAGCAGAATTCAAACATGGTATCCTCACATTATTTGTACCAAAGAAAGAAGCAAAACCAGCAGTAGAACAGAAGAAAACAATTGCCATTGAAGGCTGATGAATAAATATTCTGACTGACCCGTTGAGGGTCAGCCAGAGATTAAGAACAGACAGATATAAAAAATAAAAGCTTACACTAAAAGATTGAAGATAAAAGGTTGAAAAAACCTGTAAAGATAGATTTGGAAAGTAAATCTGGTGAACAGATTTGACATATATAAAATATATTAGAAAAGGAGATATGACTTATGTTAATGCCTAGTATTTTTGGAGAAAATTTATTTGATGACTTTTTTGGAGATTTCCCATTCTATTATGATGACAGAGCAATGAAAGATGCAGAGAAGAAACTTTATGGACATAAAGCAAATCATGTAATGAAAACTGATATCAAGGAAATGAATAACGGATACGAACTGGTTGTAGATCTTCCGGGATTTAAGAAAGATGAAGTCCATGCAGCACTTGAAAATGGTTATCTGACTATCAGTGCAGAGAAAGGCCTGGACAAAGACGAGAAGGAAAAAGAGACAGGACGTTATATCCGCAGAGAACGTTATGCAGGTGCCTGCAGTCGTAGCTTTTATGTAGGTAAAGAAGTACATCAGGACGACATCAAAGCAGAATTCAAACATGGTATCCTGACATTATTTGTTCCGAAGAAAGAAGCAAAGCCAGCAGTGGAACAGAAGCACAGCATCTCCATTGAAGGATAATAGATGTTAAGTTACAGCAACGGGAGGTCAAATCTTTTGGCTTCCCGTTGTTTGCATAATGAGGATTGCAGAAATATGAAGTCAGGAATGATTGCGTTAGAATGTGTTTATGAGGGAAGGTGATGATATTGAAAAGAGACTACTATGAAGTTCTGGGCGTGAACAAAAACGCGGATGCAGCAACGATTAAGAAAGCATACAGAAAACTGGCCAAGAAATATCATCCGGACAGTAATGAGGGAAATGCTTCGGCAGCAGAGCACTTTAAGGAAGTAAATGAAGCCTATGATGTTCTGAGTGATGAGAAGAAGCGTAAACTGTATGATCAGTTTGGCCACGCTGCTTTTGAAGAAGGTGCCGGTAATTATGGAAACGCACAGGGCAGTGGATTTGGCGGAGCGCAAGGCAATCCATTTGGCAGCGGTTTCCATGGTTCGTACAGTGATGGCAATGGTTATCATGAATATCATTTTGAAAATGGCGAAGATATGGATGATATCCTGAAGAACCTTTTTGGTGGTGGATTTAAGAAGAGTAAATCATCAGGTGGTTTTGGAAGCAGCGGATTTGGAGGCAGTGGCTTTCACGGAAGTGGTTTTGGCGGTTTCGGAAGTAACGGAACTGATGGATTCGGCAGTGGCTTTGGTACAGGTGGAAGTGATTTTCGCAGTCAGGGCTTTGGCGGTTCTTACAGCAGCAAAGGTGAGGATCTTCATGCAGAGGTTACTGTCAGCTTTGATGAAGCTGCTTTTGGTGGCAAGAAGGTTATCCGCCTGCAGAGCAGTAATGGTGGCGTCCAGAACTATGAAGTCAATATTCCGGCAGGTATTGAATCCGGTAAATCTATCAGACTTAAAGGAAAAGGCTATCCGGGAGTTGGCGGAGGTGAAGCCGGTGATCTGCTTCTGAAAGTAAATGTTCAGGATAAACCCGGATATAAACGGGAAGGCAGAGATGTTTACACAACAGTGAATATCCCATTTACAACAGCAGTATTTGGCGGTGAGGCGAAGGTTCACACTATTTACGGTGATGTTCTCTGTAACATTAAACCGGGTACTCAGTCCGGAACGAAGATACGTCTGAGAGGTAAAGGTATTGTTGCAATGAATAATCCGTCTGTGCACGGTGATGAATATGCAACTGTACAGATTGAAGTTCCGACCAGTCTGACACCGGAAGCAAGACGCAAACTGAAAGAATTCGAACAGGAATGTAATGGAAACCGCAGAAGCCGTGGATTTGGCAGCGGGAGTGCGGCGTGAAGAGTAATCAGAAATATTTTTGAAAGAGAAACGAAAAGGATACATGCACAGTAACATTACCGTGTATGTATCCTTTTGTCATAATAGGGAAAAATATTCTGTGAGCTTTTTCTGATATAAAATATTGTTTATCTGGGTTCCTTTCCATCACGGAAGAGCATCATCATTTCCTTGGTCAGGCTGATATTATTGCCCTGATCCG
The DNA here is from genome assembly GCF_056504575.1 of Blautia sp. CGZ-1-C1. Lineage (NCBI taxonomy): Bacteria > Bacillati > Bacillota > Clostridia > Lachnospirales > Lachnospiraceae > Blautia > Blautia sp. CGZ-1-C1. The sequence continues at coordinate 51,675 of NZ_JBWLUT010000096.1, read as the reverse complement.
GGATTTTATCACGTTCTACCCACTGTGCCATGGAGAGTTCTTCATGGTCAACGGTCAGGGTATCATCACCGTCTACATCACAGAAGAATCCAAACAGCAGAGAGCCGCTGAAGGACCATGGCTGGCTCTTGTAGTAGCGGAGATTTTTGACTTTCAGACCTACTTCTTCCATTACTTCACGGTGTACGGTTTCTTCGATGGTTTCCCCGATTTCTGCGAAACCTGCAATCAAAGCATAGCGTTTGAAGTTGCGTCCCTCATATTTGGAGAGGATGATCTTATCTTTGTTTGTAATCCCCACAATAACAGCAGGGCACAGAACCGGATATTCGTGATTGCCACAGGAAGGGCATTCCATCATACGTTCCTTCTGGCTGTGAACCATTGGTTTTCCGCAGCAGCCACAATGCTGACGTTTGCTGTACCACTGGAACAACTGATGTCCTGTAATCCCTGCAAATGCCAGATGTTGCGGATGTGCAGTACGCAGGACACGTACATCCTGAAATTCATAGTCAGGAAGAAGTGCATTATCCAGATGTGGAATCAGATAAAAGCGCTGGTCATCAATGGAGAAGAGGTAGATATAGTTCACATAAAGATTATCGAGCCGTCCCTCTAATTCCTGGAAACGTGGAAATGTGATTGCCTCTTCGCGATTCTGTCGGGGAAGAAGAATTCTGCCATTTTCATAGGTGAGGATGAAGCTGTCTTTATCCGGGGCAGATGGTTTGTATTCGTTATGGTAAATATGTGGTGCGATGTCTTGAATCATAATGTAATAGTCCTTTTCTGAAAAATATGAGGAGATAATGAGAATACCCTGAAAGGTACAGACTGTTTAACAGCCGGTTTATTATCTGCTCATAGTATATTCCTGAGCTTTTATAAAAGCAAGAGACAAAAATATCTGATTATAAAAAGATATTTCAAAAAAATAGTATGCTCTGAAAAAAATAAAATAGCGTATTGCGCTTTGAAAAAACAAGTGGTATAATCAACTCATAAAATTGGTAATACCAAAAAAGAGAACGAGTAGTACTTCAAGGAGGGCTTTTACAGTTATGGGTTACGTGAAATGGAGTTATGACACATTAAATACTTTTTGCCACGATGTATTTCGAAAGTTTGGTTTCAATGAGGAACAGACCAATATTATTAAAGATGTTTTACTTACCGCAGATCTGTACGGGATTGAGAGTCACGGAATGCAGAGAATGGTAAGATATGATAAAGGAATTGAGAAAGGTACGATTCATCCGGATGCGGAACCGGAGGTTGTATTTGAGACACCTGTATCAGCAGTGATCGACGGACATGACGGAATGGGACAGTTGATCAGTCATTTTGCAATGGAGAAAGCAATTGAGAAAGCAAAAAAAACAGGCGTTGGTTTCGTTTCAGTAAGAAATTCCAATCATTTTGGTATTGCAGGATATTATGCGGAAATGGCTTCTAAACAGGGACTGCTTGGAATGGCATGCACTAACTCAGAAGCAATCATGGTACCTACCTTTGGACGTAAGGCAATGTTAGGTTCCAACCCGATCGCAGTAGCGATGCCTGCAGAGCCATATCCGTTTCTCTTTGACTGCTCTACAACAGTTGTAACCAGAGGAAAACTGGAAATGTATAATAAATCAGGTAAACAGCTTCCTGAGGGCTGGGCTCTCGGAGCAGACGGACATGAAAGTACGGATGCACCGGCTGTACTTGCAAATATTGTTGGCAAAAAAGGCGGCGGAATTATGCCACTTGGTGGAAATAAAGAAGTGAATGGAAGCCATAAAGGTTATGGATATGGAATGCTCTGTGAGATTTTCAGTTCTATTCTTTCTATGGGTGTTACTTCTGATAAATGCTGTACATTTAAAGATAAGACAGGTATCTGCCATGGATTTGCAGCAATCGATCCTGCAATCTTCGGAAATGCAGATGATATCAAGGCGCATTTCTCAGAATATCTGGAAACTCTTCGCCAGAGTCCGAAGGCCGAAGGTGCAGAGCAGATTTATACTCATGGTGAGAAAGAAATTATGGCAGAAAAAGAACGCAGGGAAAATGGCATTCCAGTAAATGACAATACTATGGTTGAACTGGCTAATCTCTGCAATTATCTGAAGATAGATTTTGGAGCTTATTTTAAAGATTATGAGCTGCCAAAAGACAGTAAATTTTTCGGTGGAAATTATTAAATACAAAACATCAACAAAAATCATTAAATAAAAATTACAAAACAAAAACTGCTAAACAGAACCCATCGTACTGATAATATTAACTATAAAATATATGAAATATACCTTTTTTTGAGACAACCGTTTATCAGTATGTGGAAATAAAAAAGAGACTGCATAGTTTCGTACTGTTTGTAAAAATTACAGATAGTATGAAACCATGCAGCCTTTTTTTATTATATCAATCACAGGAAATTATTCCGTAATGTTTCTATGATTGATATAATAAAGCCTTTCGGGCATAATCGCACTGCGGCGGAGAGGAATTATGTCGCTAAAACGATCCGCCGCAGGAAAGAATCCTGCTTGCAGGATTCTTTCCTGAACAAGAGAGCAAATTTTAAAGTTCTTCTGTGTCCTTATTTTTGTGTGAGTTCATGTCATCGTTGTCGGTCATGAGGTATTTGCGGATGCCGAAAAGTATTGCAATACTGATAACACCGAGAAGTGTCTCATTTGGACCGAGATGTTCAACGACCATCTGACGTGCAGTGGCAAACATCAGAACTTCGACAACTGTCTGTGCGGAATGTTGGCAGAGCATTTTTACAAACTCTACGCCGACTACCAGGGACAATGCCTGAGACAGGAAACTGGTAAAGAATTCTGTGTCCATATCGGGAACGGCAGTGCCTGCAACTTCCATGATAAGACGGATTCCGGCCAATGCGATCACTACAAGGATGATGATAGACAGCACGATTTCTGTGTAGCGTGAGATATTGTAAATGATACTATTAAAATGTTTGCGAATGTTGTGGTTTATTTCTTTTTTGGGGCTCATGATAGCGAGAGTCCTTTCATTATATCTATACCCAAACACCTTGCGGAATAGCAGGTTGTTAAATAGTTGTATTTTAATACAGATAATCCTTGTTTACATATCCATACAGATAAAGTTTCGGAGAGTAAACATACCAGTATTGTGCATCACTTGAATCAATAAGCTGAACGGTGTCACCGGAATATAATTGTCCGATTTCGTTAGAAGAATCATATGCTTTGGCATTACGAAGAGCCAGATAACCTGTGGCAACACTTACAGTTTTAGTGGTGTATGCTGTTCCACCGATGAGATAATCCTTATTTACATAACCGTTCATATCATATTTTGGAGCATAGACATACCAATACTGGGAATCGCTGGTATCCAGTAGCTGAACAGTATCGCCGGAATATAACTGTCCGATTTCATTGGAGGAATCGTAAGCTTTCTGGGTGCGAAGAGCCAGATAACCGGTAGCAACACTTACTGTTCTTGATTCACCATAATAACGGGAAACACTCTGCGTACTTGCTCTGCCGCCACTGTAATATAAATAGTCTTTATTTACATATCCATAGCAGTTCAGCTTCGGAGCGTAGACATACCAATATTGTGGATCACTGCTGTCAGAAACAGATACGGTATCGCCGGAATATAACTTCCCGATTTCGTTAGAAGAATCGTATGCTTTAGCATTGCGGAGAGCCAGGTATCCTTTGCTTACACTAACTGTATAGGAAGTAGAATAAGAGTAGCCGCCTGACTGGGAATAGAGGGAAACCAGATAATCATTGTTTACATATCCCCAACAGTCATATTTCGGAGAATAAACATACCAATAGTCGCCATTGGTATATTCTGTAACTTCAACCAGATCGCCGGAATATAGTTCTCCGATTTCATTGGAAGAATCATATGTCATGGAAGAGCGGAGAGCCAGATAACCTTTACTTACACTTACTTCATAGGTATTGGAGGATGCCTCAACATCCTGAGAACTACAAGGTATGGACGCAGCGGCAACTGCGGCTGCGAGCATCATAGGAATTATAACATTTTTTCTTTTCTTCATAAGTAGATCCTCCTTCTGGTTATTACCATATGGTGTAGAGCCACGTAGCGGAAGCGGATTGCGAATATCCGATTGATTACATCGTTGCTGAAATAACTATTGTACCGACAAGTTGATTCTATACTCTATACCACTATGTGTTTGCATATTTGTTCGAACAGATAAAAAATCTCAATAATAAAGCTTTTGCTCTTGAAATCTGACATATTAAGTTATGACGTTAGTTATTGTAGTAGTCATAGATAGTTCTGCTCAGTGATGCAATCGTATTCTGGGCGTTCCCGGCACTGGAGAGATTCTGTGACATAAATACGATAACGAGATCGTTTGCGGCATCGTAGATAATTCCGGCATCATTCTCTACATTATCAAGTTCGCCTGTTTTATTTGCCGTCTTCACTCCATTCGGAAGCATGGCTGGAATTTTGTTCTGACGTGTCTGTGCTTTAAGCAGGGCATACATATCAGAAGCATGGGCGTAACTGGACTCTTCTTCTTTGTAAACTTCAATGAGAAAATGTCCACAGTCATTTACGGATGTATAATTGTCATCCTGATCGTTGCTTGCCAGAAGCATACGTCCCATATGAGTCTGGGTATAACCATGTTCCTGACAGAAACTGTTGACAGCCTGCATACCTGCGCTGGAGTTCCCGCCACCCAGATAGGTTGTCAATGTATTGGCAGCATCGTTATCGCTGACTGTGATCATGGAGTGCAGATTAGAATCTACGGAATCTTTGCCGTATTGTCCAATAATCTGGTCATAATTTTCATAAATTGCTCCCATAATATAAAGCTTAATCAGGCTGGCTGCCTGCATAGTCTGGTCATTGATGCTTCCTTCTGTTTCATTTATAAGATCAGAAACAAAAACAGACCAGCTGCCGTTATCTGCAGGGAGCTGTTCCTGAATTTGATTTAAGAGTGTCTGAAGTGCTTCGTCTGTGACTGGCTCGTCTGAAGCTGATGTTCCGCCAAATACGCTGTCAGAATTTTCAGAAGAGGGGGAGAGTGTACCCTGCTCCGTTTCTGCTACTGCTACGTTTGTTTCTGCTGCGTAGCCGGTGGATACAGGAGCTGCAAGGAGACTCACTGATAGCAGGGGAAGCAAAAGCTTTTTTAAATTCATTGTGTTCACCGCCTGTTAAATAAATATTTGTAGATATTAAAATTATAGCGTGTATGGGGAGAAGTTACAAGTATAATTGAGTGGATAATAACGATATTAGTTACTGTTCACTCCGTTCTCAGTAACACGCTTCGCGATGCACAGAATTTATGCTATTCGCATAAATTCGCGCGGTATGTCTCGGGATTTTGGCATTCTCATGCCAAAACACCTCGCGGGATAGTGGCGTGTGAACAGTAACTGATATTATTACAGTTTTTATTACTGTTCACACGCTAAAAAACAGATTATTCATACAAATTGTAGGAATACAGAGGCGGAAATTCCGCATATCTGCTTATATATTTTGAAGTATACAAATGATACAATAAAATCATCGAAAACGAGATAAAGAGCGACAATTTAACTAAATAAATATGGAAATGTGGGGGCGTTTCCCGAATTATATGAGGAGGTAGATCGTATGTTAACACCAAAACAGAATATGCTTGAAGTAATAAAAGGTGGTAATCCTGACAGATTTGTCAATCAGTATGAAGCAGTGCAGCTTCTGTTTCATCCATTTATGTTTGCTAACCCGCTTCTTGAGCCGGGACAGGAAAACGTGGTAAATGCATGGGGCGTAACAAATACTTTCCCGAAAGGAGTTCCGGGTTCTTTCCCTGTACATACTCCTGATAAGATCGTAGTAAAGGATATCGAAGACTGGCAAGATTATGTTCATGCACCGTCTCTGAAATTTACTCAGGATCAGTGGGATATGGTGAAAGCCCAGTATGATGCAGTTGATGGTGAGCAGGCTTTTAAAGCAGCTTTCGTAGCACCGGGATTATTTGAGCAGACGCATCATCTCTGTGAGATCAGCAATGCGCTGGTTTACTATATTACCAATCCGGATGAAATGCATGATCTGATCAAGTATCTGACAGAATGGGAGCTGGAGCTGGCAGAAGGTATCTGTTCTAATCTTCATCCAGATGCAATTTTCCATCATGATGACTGGGGTGGACTGGACAGCACATTTATGAGTCCGGCAATGTTTGATGAATTTTTACTTGAGCCATATAAAGAAATTTATGGATATTATCATAGTCATGGAGTTGAACTGGTTATCCATCATTCTGACAGCTATGCTGCAACACTGGTTCCGTCTATGATCGAGATGGGAATTGATGTATGGCAGGGATGTATGGAGACAAATAATCTTCCGGAACTGATTAAGAAATATGGTGGCAAGATCAGTTTCATGGGCGGTATTGAGAATCGCGCAGTAGACTTCGAAGGCTGGACAGATGAGAACTGTGATGCAGTTGTACGTCGTGTATGTGAGGAATGCGGTAATAAATACTTTATTCCTTGTATTGCGCAGGGTGGTCCTGGTTCTGTTTATCCGGGAGTTTACAAATCCCTTTGCGATTCTATTGATAAGCTGAATGAAGAGAAGTTTGGTATTAAGGCTTCTGAGTCTACAAGACTTCCATGGCAGATTATGTTTTAACTGAATCAAGCAAGTCCCCCTGCTTCAATTGCGAGGTGCAATAAGCAGCGGGTGGGGACTATTAAATAAATGGACTGATTTTTAGTCTGGCAAGAGTTGAAAGAGACAGCTGGAGGTGTTTGCAAAATGATTATTATTGGTGAGAAAATTAATGGTTCTATTCCGTCAGTAGCAGAAGCAATCGCGAAAAGGGACGCAGAGTTTATCAAAGCGAGAGCAAAACTTCAGGCGGATAGTGGAGCTACATATATTGACTGTTGTGCTTCTGTTCCGGAGGCAGAGGAAGTGGAAACCCTGAAATGGATGATCGATTGTATTCAGGAGGTTACAGATCTTCCGATTTCTATCGACAGTCCAAGTCCGGATGTTCTGGCACAGGCATATAAATTCTGTAAGAAACCTGGAATTTTTAACTCTGTATCAGGAGAGGGACATAAGATTGATACGATTTTCCCGATTATGGCGGAGCCTGGAAATGAAGGCTGGCAGGTAATTGCATTGCTTAGTGATAATACAGGAATTCCGAAATGTGCAGCAGATCGTCTGAAAGTTTTTGACAAGATTATGGCGAAAGCAAAAGAATATGGAATTGCGCCGAACAGAATTCATATTGATCCGCTGGTTGAAATGCTCTGTACTTCAGAGGATGGAATTGCTACAAATATTGAGACGATCACAAGTGTACGCGAACAGTATCCGACCATTCATATCACAGCTGCTATCAGTAATATTTCTTTCAATCTGCCGGTCCGTAAACTGATCAATTATGGTTTCCTGGTGCTGGCAATGAATGCAGGACTGGACAGTGGAATTATGGATCCGACCAACAGAGATATGCTGGGACTGGTTTATGCGACAGAGGCTTTACTGGGACTGGATGATTATTGCATGGAATATATCGGAGCGTACAGAGAAGGTCTGATCGGACCGGTAAAGAAGTGATAGTTTATTAAAACTGAAGCAAAAAATGGTTACGTTTTTAGAGAAAGATAACAGGGAGGTTTTGATTATGTCTAAAATAAATGAAGTTGCGGAATTAGTTGAAAAAGGAAAAGCGAAATTAGTAGGACCGGCTGTTCAGGAAGCAATTGATGAGGGTGATGATCCGGTTGCGATTCTGAATGATGGTATGATCAGTGCAATGTCTATTGTTGGTGATAAATTTAAAAATGGTGAGATTTTTGTTCCGGAGATGCTTGTTGCAGCACGTGCGATGAAGAAAGGTGTTGAGGTTCTGAAACCACATCTGGCATCTGGTTCTACAGGTGCACTTGGTAAGGTTATCATTGCTACTGTTTCCGGTGACCTTCATGATATTGGTAAGAATCTGGTTGCTATGATGATCGAGAGTGCCGGTTTTGAAGTGATCGATCTGGGTGTTGATGTTCCGGCAGCTAAGATTATCGAGTGCTATAAGGAGAATCCGGATGTTAAGATCATTGCGCTTTCTGCTCTGCTGACAACTACAATGCCGGCACTGAAAGAGACGGTTGAGGCTTTGAATGCAGCAGATTTCAGAGGTAATATCAAGGTTATGGTTGGCGGTGCGCCGATTACTGAAGAGTTTGCTGAAGAGATTGGGGCTGACGGATATTCTGATGATGCGGCCAGCGCAGCATCACTGGCTAAGAAGCTGGCTGCGGCTTAAGCTGATCGAGAGGGTCTGAGACAGATCCTGGATAAGTGGGTTAAAAGCATAACATGAAAAGGGGGACTGCTCTGTGATGGGGTGGTCCCTTTGATGTTTTTAGTGATATAATGTACTTGTACTTGAAGGGACGCTCAGCAAAATATTTCATTTTGAGTGCGGTTTCGGGAGCTAAGATATTCTAAGTTCCCTGCAAATGCACTTAAAATGAAATATTTTGCTGAGCTGGTTACTGGGCGTAGGAGGTTTTTTATGGCTTGGGTGAGGTTTGTCAGAGAAGGTAAATGTATAGAGGTGGAAGATGGCAGTTCTGTTCTGGAGGCGGAGATTCGGGCCGGAATAAGACCGGATGCGCCTTGTGGGGGACAGGGTAAGTGCGGTAAGTGTCTGGTGAAGCTGAATGGGAAGATTATTAAAGCTTGTCAGGTGAAGTTGAATGTTGATGTGAAAGCTGAAGCTGGGAAGGAATATCTGGTGGAGACATTGGATAGGAGTGAGGCTGCGAAGATTCTGACGGATGGTTTTAACAGAGAAGTTGTGTTTGCACCAGGACTTCGGATGATGCGGGTTTTGCTGGAGAAGGCGAAACCTGGGGAGAAGAGGTCGGACTGGCAGAGATTGTTGGATGAGTTGGAGAGTGTGGATGGTGAAGTTCGGGCTGGTGAGATAGAAGTGGATCTGAAACTGGCGGGGGAGTTGTATGAGAAGCGTCGGGAGTCGGATGCGTGGTATGTGATTTACAGCAGACGTCGGATATTAGAATTGAGAAAAGAAATTGGCAGGAGGTGTCTGGCGGCGTTTGATATTGGGACGACTACGATTGCGGGGTATCTTCTGGATGGTGTAGATGGCAGGACTCTGGCAGTGGAGAGCAAGATGAATCCTCAGGCACAGTATGGTGCGGATGTGATTATGCGGGCGAATTATGCGTTGGAGCATGGAACAGAGGCGCTGAGTCTGTGTATTCGGGAAGTTGTTAATGAGATGATTGGAAGCCTGGCTGAGAAGGCAGGGATTGGCAGGAGTGATATTTTCCAGATTTGTGTTGTGGGAAATACCTGTATGCATCATTTATTTCTTGGGATTTCTCCGGCTTCGCTGGTGCATGCGCCTTATACACCGGCGGTGAGTGAAAGGCTTGTGTCAGATGCCGGGGATTATGGCCTGAATGTTCAGAAACGGGCGGAGTTGATTTTATTGCCGGATATTGCCGGATATGTGGGGGCGGATACCTGTGGATGTCTGCTGGCAGTGCGGCAGGATCTGAAAGAGGAAATTTCGCTGATGATTGATATTGGTACGAATGGTGAGATGGTTCTTGGGAATAGGGAGAGACTGGTGACTTGTTCTACCGCGGCTGGTCCGGCTTTTGAAGGGGCTAAGATTGAATGTGGAATGCGTGGAGCGAAAGGGGCTGTGGATCATGTAAGGTTTGAGAATGGAGAATGGAGTTATACAACTGTGGGAAGTAAACCAGCAGCCGGGTTGTGTGGTTCGGGACTTATTGATCTGGTTGCCGGGCTTCTGGATGCGGGATTGCTGGATGAGAATGGTGTGCTGAACAGTGGACAGGAGAACCGTAGTGCATTTATGCTTGTGCCGCCAAATGAGGCAGGGAATGAAAAGGGTGTTTATCTTACACAGAAGGACATCGGAGAGGTTCAGCTTGCGAAGGCTGCTATTGCGGCGGGGATTCAGATGCTTATGGAGCGGCTGGAGATTACGGAAAAGGAAATCCAGACGGTATATATTGCGGGTGCTTTTGGCAATTATATGAATCCGGTGAGTGCCGGGAAGATTGGTTTGCTGCCAGCATCGTTGGTTAAAAAAGTGAAGCCGGTCGGAAATGCCGCGGGGGAAGGTGCGAAGATTGCTCTTGTGAATGAGATGGAAATGCTGGATATGGACGAACTGGTGAGGAAGATTGAGTTCGTGGAACTGGCGGCTTCACCGGAATTTCAGGATTGTTTTATTGATGAACTGGGGTTTCCTGAGAGAGAGGAGGAACCGAAATGTTAGATATAAAGAAGTTAGAACAGATGGGAATGGAGCAGGGATTTTCACATGTGGTGTTATTGGATTGTGATACGATTGAGCTGAAGCCGGAGGTGCGGCAGATGTGTGCTTCAGATACATGTCATAAATATAATAAGTGCTGGAGCTGCCCGCCAGGGTGTGGCTCTCTTGAGGAGTGTGAAAAGAGAGTTCGAAATTATAAGTATGGAATCATTGTTCAGACAGTGGGGGAATTGGAAGATGCCCTTGATGGAGAGAGCATGATGGAGACGGAGGCCAGACATAAGGAGTATTTTGTGGAGTTTGAGAAGAAACTGAGAGAGATTTATCCGGATATGCTTGCAATTGGCGCAGGGTGTTGTACGAAATGTAAGGTCTGTACTTATCCCGATGCTCCGTGCAGATTTCCGAAGCAGGCTTTTTCTTCGATGGAGGCTTACGGAATGTTGGTGACTCAGGTCTGTCAGGCAAATGGGTTGAAGTATTATTATGGAGACTGTACGATTGCTTATACGAGCTGTTATTTATTAGAGTAGATAGTATTTCTGTTTATATAAGAGAATTCAGCTTTTTCATAAAATGTGTTGATGACTGCTGGATGTACTAGTATGGCTCACGCTAATTAGCAACCTGCTTCATTTGTATAAATTCCCATCTACTGCGTTGTCGTCAATCGGCGTAGCCATCGCTACGCCTCATTCCTTCGACTTGTAGATGAAAATTTATCCAGCATGAATCAGAGAGAATGAGTTACTGAGAACGGAGCGAACAGTAACCGAGAATGAGAACAGAATATAAAATGCCGGTATTTTTCGTTGTAAATAATCTGGTGCTATGATAAAATAAATACATTGAAAAAGCAGTGATGAAAGTAAAAGTCCTTCGCCGTAAGGCGGGGGATTTTTTTGTAGAAGAATGGTTAAGGGCGGGCTTGATGATATGACAGTACTTGAGCAGTTACAAAAAGCAATTGAAGACGGACATCCGGGGGATACGGAGAAGCTGGTGAGAGAAGCATTGAAGCAGCATATTTCTTCCGCGCGGATTGTGGAAGAAGCAATGACTCCTGCGATGAGAACAGTGGGAGAGAATTATAAATCTAATGGTGCGGATATTATCAGGATTCTGGCGGCGGCCCGGAGCGTGCGTAAAGGATTTGAGCTGTTGGAGGAGCAGGATACACAGTTTGGCAGAAGAAATATTGGAACTGTGATTCTGGGAACTGTGGAGGGAGATCTTCATGATGTGGGTAAGAATCTGGTTGCAGTTATGTTCCGCAGTGCGGGATTTAAGGTTATCGACCTTGGCGTGGATATTTCGGAGAAGCAGTTTCTACGTGCTGTGAAACAGAATCCGGATGTGTCGATCGTTTGTATTTCCTCTCTTCTTAGCACTTCTATTCCGGAGATGGAGCAGGTGGTGAAGTCGCTGAAGCGAAGCAGCAGTAAGCATAAATTTAAGATTATGGTTGGCGGTGGTGCAGTGACAAAACAGCTGGCGAAAGATATGGGGGCAGATGCGTATACAGAAAATTGCATTGAGGCTGTGGAAGTTGCCAAGACGTTTATTGTATAATGCGTGTGAATTAGTGGTAAAGAAGAGCCAATGAAAGAATCTGAATAACAGCCAGAATGAAGAAGGTTGCTAATTAGCGTGAGCCATATCAGAATCAGCTTATGAATTATGTGACGGGAGGAACGGGACTTGCGGTTGTCATCTGTTTATTTATATGAAAAGATAAAAGAGAAATATGAAATTCTGAAAAAGGGAAATTTGTCCGGTAATGATGGGTATCTGCGCCCTTTTTTGCGTTGTGGAATTAACAGAGATGACAGGAAGAAAGAAGATAGATTCCGCAGTGGGCATGTATATGTGATTCAGGTGCGTGATGATGAAGAATGGGAACGTGTAGTGCCGGTAATGAAAGACATTTTCTGGATTTTTTGTAAAAAATCGGATTCAGAAAAGCAAAATGATAATATGATCGTTGGAGCTGGAACCGGAATTGGAACAGGAACTGAAGTTGAGGCTGGAGCTCCTGAAAGTTTTGAAACAGATATAAACCGAAATGAGGTTGAGGTAGCTGTGAGCAGCTGCGATGACTCAGATTTTGGAAACATCCCTTATATTCAGGTGGCACTTGAGAATCTGGAAGAAATTGCGGAATTTATGAATGATATGCAGGAGATTTTTGATACTGCGGATGGATGGGAAAGGAAAATCCATGACCTGATGCTGGAGCATGTGGGAATGGAGCGGCTTTTACAGGTGACATCTGAATTTCTGCAGAATCCGCTGACTGTAATCGGACTGGATTTTACTTTCGTTGCAGAGGCCGGAAGCAAATATCTGCCGCCGCGGGCTCGTTTATATACAGATGAGGGACTGAATGTAGAATATGTAAATGCACTTCTTCAGAATGAAACTTATCGTGAGATGGCAGATACGCATGAAACGGTGATGTTTCCGGCTTATATCAGTGGATGTCGTTCTATGAATCGAAATTTATTTGTGGATGAGAAGGCAACTCACAGGCTGATTTTGACGGAATGCAGAGTGGAAATTACGCAGGGAGTTATCTGCGTGCTGGATATTTTATCAGAGAAATTGGAATTCCTGCTTGCACATGAAGAAGAGGAGACAGATCCGGACCGGGATATAGAACAGATATTTGTGCGTGTTTTATCGGACAGAACAGCGGATTATATGCAGATCAGCAGGGAACTCAGCGAATTGGGATGGGGAGGAAATCATGAATATATGTGTCTGATTTTGCAGATTACATATCTGAACCAGCAGAATCTTTCTACGAAGGCAATCAGCAGATATATTAAGAAGAAACTCGGGGATTCCGTAAGTTTTCTTTATCAGGATGAGATCGTGGTGTTTTTTGACCTTACGAGGTTGGGAATGAATCAGGAAGAGGTAGCCGGGAAGCTTGTGTATTTTATCAGAGATACTTATCTGAAAGCCGGGTACAGCAGAGTAATGACGGGACACATGAACCTGCGCAGACAGTATGTACAGGCGAAAACAGCGCTGGATGTCGGAAGCCGTAAGAAACCGTATCTGTGGATTCATTATTTCAGCCAGGTGGCAATGACATATATTCTGGAGCAGGCGACCAAGAGACTGCCGGGAACTATGATTTGTCATGAGGGATTGTTGGAATTAAAGAAACATGATGAGGAAAATCAGACGCAGTATATGGAGACTTTGAGAGTATATCTTGAACAGCATTTAAGCGCGACACAGGCTGCGCGTGAGTTGTTTATACATAGAAGTACATTTCTCTACCGACTCGACAGAATCAGAGAAATCCTTCAGTCAGATCTGGATGATCCGGAGGAGATTTTTTACCTGGAACTATCGTTCAGACTGCTGGAGCAGGAAGAAGAGAAGGAATAATAAAAATCTTCGCAGTGTGGACAGCGTGTAGCTTTAATGTCGATTTTGCTCATGCAGAAAGGACATTTCTTAGTAGTCGGAGCGGCTGGCTCTTCTTTTTTGGCACCGAAAGATGTTACTTTGTTCACTGCCTTCAGCAGGCAGAACAGGATGAATGCCATAATGATGAAGTTAACTACTGAAGAAATGAAAGAGGATGCTACGGATACAAACCGAATTCATCCGGCAGTGGCATTGGGAGGATGTATTATTTCTGTTATGATCCTGCTCCTTCTGATCGTACCAGGGTCTCCGGCATTTATGGCACCACAGTCTTTTGCAGCACTGATCGTGTGGGTGCTTATGGGCGTTACTTTCTATTTTGTTTCTAAGAAAAACTTTGCAAAGATTTCCAAGAGAGAAATGGATTATCTGATCCTTGGAAATGTGCAGGTAGTCAGAGGAATGAGAAAAGGAAAGGATCAGGGAAGCGTTGTGCATGGAAATGTTGTACAGCCTAAAATATAAATGATGTTAGGGGCAAAAATGAAAAACAGCGGAGCGGATATAAAAATTCGCTTCGCTGTTTTAATGAAATAAAAATTTTTAAAATTTATTTAGCTTCTTCTTCAGCAGCTTCCTCTTCAGCTTCCAGAGCCGGATCTACATGAACTGCGGCTACGGATACGACTGCGGCTTCAAGGTCTGTCTTTAAGTCTACATCTTTATCTTTGGCAATGTCGAGGTCTTTTACTTTGATTACATCGCCGACTTTCATATCGCCGACATCAACCATAACTTTGTCAACCAGTGCGGATGGGAGAGCGCGGAAGGAAATCTCTTCCAGATGCTGCTGTAATACACCAGCTGCGAGTTTATCATGGTTTACAAGTACGATCTCGGCTACGGAATGTACTTTCTCGTTGCTTACCAGTGCCTGGAAATCTATTTCATCCACCTGTCCTTTTAACGGATTGAACTGGATCTCTTTGATCAGTACATCATAAGACTGACCATCTACATCCAGCATAATCTGGCTACCTTTGTTGCTTGTTTTGAGAAGTTTCTCTACTGCGGATTTCTCCATTTTGACAGGCATGGAACCTTCCATCTCTCTGCCAAATACGTTACCTGTAACGTAACCTTCTCTTCTTAATCTTTTGGCCTTTGTGTCCATTGTTCTTTTTTCAGCTTTTAAAGTATTCATTTGACTTTTCCTCCATTATTACAGCTGAGGTGACACGCTTGACACTATCTTGATTCAGGAGCATTTCTGCAATGCTTCAGGTGGTGTTAAGTATTTTTAAGTATTCAGTTGTTTGCTTGTTTCTTATCTTTGTTACAACTGTATTATAACGCACAATAATAGAAATGCAAGACCTGAAATGTGAAGAGTTTGTGAATTCTTAACAAGTATCAGAAAAGAGATTGTATATATTTAACAAAACTTGCATGCTTCGAGGTTTGGTATATTCATGCCAAAACACCTTGCGGAATAGTAGCGTGTGAACAGTAACACCGCCTGAAAAGTAATGCTAAAGAATGCTAAAGAACGTGGAAGGTGCATGTTGATTTTGAAAATAGTATATGTTATAATTATAAAGGATAAGAAGAAATAATATTGTCATAAGAACACAAACAAAGAATCCCCAGAAGTGCCAGCTTCTGGGGATTCACTCTATTTACGGTTGAGTTTCCGCTTATTCCTTGTTGTCACGCTTATGTTCTGTCAGCTTATTATATATGTAAGTACTAATGATGCCAGCTAAAACAGAAGAAATAAAAGGAATAAGATATCTAATAAAGATATGAAACAATATGGTCATAAGAAACACCTCCCTCCTGTTGCCGGTGTGGGGATGTGACAACATGTCAAGTATATCATATGTTAATACAAAAAAGGAACATAATGTACCAATAAACAAAACCCCCGATACACCGTAATAAGTGTACCGGGGGTTTGCATTACTTAATTATAAAAATTACAGAGTATCGTTTCTCTTAATGTAACCAGGCTGATCAGCCGGGGAAATGATTTCTTTCTTATGGATCAGTTTCGCCCATTTATCTACTACTTCATTCTCTACGTGAACGTCTTCACCTACAGTAACCTCAGCAAGAACAACACTGTTTCTGACAACAGCACCTTTCTTGATGACACATCCACGTCCGATTACGGAATTCTCAACAGTACCCTCGATCTGGCAGCCGTTGGAGATTACGGAATTCTTAACTTCTGCTGTATCGAAATACTGAGTCGGGCAGGAGTCGTTCGTACGGGTATAAATTGGCCAGTTCTCATGGAACAGTTCCTGAGCTGCTTTGTAGTCAAGAAGATCCATGTTTGCTGCATAGTAGCTTGGGAAGTCTGTGATACTTGCAAAGAATCCCTTATGTGCTACGCCACGGATATCAAGAGTTTCGCATTTATCGTTCAGGATATCTGCCAGAGTATACATGGAGGAAAGCTTCTTAGCTTCTCTAACCAGGCTGATGAAAAGCTCTGTTTTCATAACGCAGGTATCCATGTAAATGTTCTGGTTCTTCTTATTACCATGGTTAGGTCCGATGGCTTCAACACCTTTCTGACGGTTCAGATTCAGAACATTACAGGTAAGATATGCTTCTTTTGCATTATCAACAGAATGATAAAGCAGAGTAACATCTGCACCGGAGTCAATATGTGTATGTATAAACTGGTCAAAATCAATAGAATAAACCATATAGCTAGGAGCGATAACAACATATGGATGAGACATTCTGCTCAGAGATTCCATGTTTTCCAGGTAGCAGGAGATATCTGTATTGTAAATATCATTGTCATTATTATGCTCTGAGAAGAGAAGCTGAAGCTTACCGCTCTTGGAGTTGATGTTGTAATGACGTCCTGTTCCAACGTGTTCTACAACGGAACGAGGTTTGTTATTGATATAAACCTGGATACAGTCAATATTGCTGTTAGTCATGTTGGAGATAGGGAAGTCAATGACTCTGTATCTGCCAAGGAAGGAAAACGCGCCGATCGGGCGATAATCCTGCATACCATCTACATAAATATTTCTCCCGGAAGATTTTACGATTCCAAATGCCTTATACATATTATTCTGCCCCCTTTACACGTTTCGCTACAAGCTCGATGTGCTCGCTGTCTGGATCGCCTACAACAGCACCCTTGCCGATACGGATACCATCAGCTACAAGTGAACGCTGAACAACAGCACCCTCTTCTACAACAGCACCCGGCATCAGTACACTGTCAATGATCCTGGCACCGGCACCGATCTTAACACCTGTAAAGAGAACGGAATGCTTAACTTCACCCTGAACTACACAGCCCTGAGTGATATATGCATCTTTGACATCTGCTTCTGCACTGATGTACTGAGGAAGTGCAGTGACATCTTCTGTATAAATTTTCCAGGAAGGATCACCAAGGTCAAGCTCGTTCTTGGAGCTTAACAGATCCATGTTAGCTTCCCAGAGAAGAGTCAATAGTTCCGACATCTTTCCAGTAACCTTTGAATTTGTACGCATAAAGAGTCTTGTTATCGTTAAGCATAGTAGGGATGATATCTTTACCAAAGTCATGGTTGGAATCCGGATTCTTGATATCAGCCAGAAGCATCTTGCGGAGAAGTTTCCATGTGAAGATATAGATAACCATGGATGCAAGATTGCTCTTCGGGGGATCCGCGTTTCTGCTTCAAATTCTACGATACGTCCGCTTTCATCTGTATTCATGATACCGAAACGGCTTGCTTCTTTCATTGGAACTTCGATAACTGCGATGGTTGCATCTGCATTAGCCTTCTTATGAGCTGCGAGCATTTCGTCATAGTTCATCTTGTAAATATGGTCGCCGGAAAGGACGAGGACATATTCCGGATCAAATTTATCGATAAAGTCGATATTCTGGGAAATTGCATCTGCAGTTCCGCGGTATACGTTCAGATTCTCATCTGCTTTCTCACGTGGAGGAAGAACGTAAACGCCGCTGTCTTTGGCATCAAGTCCCCAGCGTCCGCCGGCTGCTACATAGCTGTTAAGCTGGATAGACTCATACTGTGTAAGAACACCAACAACATCTACACCACTGTTGGCACAGTTACTTAAAGGAAAGTCTACGATACGATATTTACCGCCGTATGAAACGGCTGGCTTTGCCACTTTATTGGTTAAGTCATGCAGACGGCTGCCACGACCGCCGGCTAAGATCATAGCCAACATACTATTTTGTTTCATAATAGTGAACCCTCGCTTTCATTTATTACATAATATTATACAATTTTTTTTGTCATTTTTCCATAGGTTTCTGAAAAAAATATGTAAATTTTTCGCTAGAAACAGATAAAATTCGAGAAAAAATTATACATTATACACAAATTTGCAGTAAAAAATGGTAAAGTACAGGTTTGTAAATATACACAAATTTAAGGAAAACGGGTGGACGTATAATAGTTCTTACGTTATAATAGGTAAGAATTTAAAAGAAACAGAGGTTATCACGTGAGTAAGAGAGAAGATTACAAACGACTTATCGTGTTCTGTCTGGCGAGTCTGGTAGTACTGGCACAGATGGCAGTCTTTGCCTATGTATGGTATACAGTCTACAGAGGTCAGATTGATGAACCATTCTGGCGGAAAGGTAACTGGGTGCTGATCGCAATTTACGGTCTGCTGTTTGCCATGTTTGCCAAGCTGTATGGAGGACTAAAGGTCGGATACCTTAAAAGAATAGACGTATTTTATTCCCTGACGTTAGCGCTTTTATGTACCAACGTAGTGGAATATCTGGAGATCACTTTGATCAACAGGTGGTTTCTGAGTGTGGGGCCGATGATCGAGATGACAATGGTACAACTGGTACTGATTGTTATCTGGATTTTTGGATCCAGACATATTTATTCCAGATTATATCGTGCGCGTAGATTGTTGGTCATTTACGGTGACCGCGATCCGGGGGATGATCTGATCCATACAGATGAATTCCCGAAAGGATAAATATGATATCAGCGATAAAGTGCATGTCAGCCTTGGAGAAACAGAAATTCACAAGATGATGCGTAATTATGACGGGGTGATCATATGGGATCTGCCGTCAATGGAGAGAAACCGATATCTGAAGTTCTGCTTCGCTCATTCCATCCGATGCTATATCAGTCCGAAGATTTCGGATATCAGTTCTTATGGGAAGCGAGAGAATTCATCTTTTCGATACACCGCTTCTGATGTCGCGAAATATGGGACTTGCGGTAGATCAGAGAGTTGCGAAGAGAATTATGGATATTCTGGTTTCCGGAATCGGCATTGTCATTACATCACCGATTATGTTGCTCATAGCTATTGCGGTAAAAGCATACGACCGGGGACCGGTATTTTACTTCCAGGACCGTCTTACAATTGGCGGTAAGCCATTTAAAATCTGCAAATTCCGCAGTATGTGTGTGGATTCTGAGAAAAACGGTGCCAGACTGGCTTCCAAACATGATTCCCGTATCACTCCGGTAGGGCATGTGTTGAGAAATCTTCATCTGGACGAGCTGCCGCAGCTATTCAATGTGTTCAAAGGAGATATGTCTCTGGTAGGTCCACGTCCGGAACGTAAGACAATCATGCAGGAGTATGAGAAGGAACTTCCGGAGTTCTATTATCGCCTGAAGGTAAAGGCAGGACTGACCGGATATGCGCAGGTTTATGGCAAATATAACACCACCCCTTATGACAAATTAAAGCTGGATTTGTTCTATATTGAGAACTATTCTTTTCTGCTGGATGTTAAGCTGATCTTTATGACAGTCAAGATCTTTTTCCAGAAGGAAGTGTCTGAGGGAGTAGATGATAAACAGGTAAATGCTCTGAAAGATTCCGGAAGAAACACCGGGGCATCAGAGGATAAAACGGAGGAATGACCATGAATAAACCGCTGGTATCTGTGATCATGCCGGTTTACAACGGAGAGAAATATATTAAACAGGCTGTAGATTCTGTCTATGAGCAGGGAGTTTCGCTGGAGCTTCTGGTAATTGATGACGGATCTACAGATCATACAAAGGAAGTCCTGTCTGCCTATGAGGGCAGAGAGGGCTTTCAGTATATTAAGAACAAACAGAATATGGGTGCGGCAGGCTCCAGAAACAGAGGAGTGAAGCTTGCTAAGGGAGATTACATTGCTTTTCTTGATGCGGATGACTGGTGGGAAAAAGGCAAATTGAAAGAGCAGCTTAAATGTCTCGAAGAGACGGGATACGTGTTGTGTTCTACCGGCCGTGAGCTGATAAGATCCGATGGAAGCAGCACCGGCCGTACGATTCCGGTGAAAGAGAAGATTACTTACAGAGAGCTTCTGAAGCATAACAGCATTAACTGTTCTTCCGTAGTGATCAGAACAGACGTGGCGCGGGAGTTTCCAATGGAGCATGATGACAGCCATGAAGACTATATCACCTGGCTGAAAGTTCTGCGAAAATACGGTTATGCGGTCGGAATCGATAAGCCATACCTGAAATACCGCCTCAGTGAGGGCGGCAAGTCCAGAAATAAGCTGAAGTCAGCAGTGATGACTTATAATGTTTACAGATATGCGGGGTATGGACGGATAAAGAGTTGTATTTTCTTTTGCTCTTATGCACTGCATGGAATATGGAAGTATTGCCATAGATAAAAATGAATGTATGGAAATAGTTTCATAAACAAATTATTAACTTTCTATTCCATAAATCATAAAAATATGTTATCCTTTGGATAATAATTATGAATGATTAAAGGATAATATTAAGATGAAATTAAAGAAAGAGAGGCCTGCTGTGCCTTATACCTACCTGATCGATAACTTCAAGGTCCTGCTTATCTTTCTGGTAGTATTTAACCATATTATTGCATTCAATCTTGTAAAAGTGGACACAGTGGTGAGATACGTGTGGTATGCGATCACGATCTTCCATATGCCCGCATTTATTTTTGTTTCGGGGTATTTGTCAAAGAAACCTCAGAATGTATTAAAGAATTTTAAGAATCTTCTGATTCCGTATATTCTGGGATACAGTCTTACCTGGTACTCCCAGATATGGCTGGGACGTTCGGTGGATTACGAGATTCTGCGTCCTACCGGAACAGTTATGTGGTATATTCTGGCGCTGTTTATCTACCGTCTTACCATTGAAGCACTGGGTAAGATCAGATTTATTGTTCCGCTCAGCATCATTATTGCACTGTGGGCAGGAACAAGACCGGAGTTTACAACGTTTTTATCAGCATCAAGAATTGTGGTATTTTTCCCGTTCTTTGTTGCAGGATATCTCTGGAAAAGTGAATATATCACCGCAGTTCGCAAATTTAAAGGAAAATGGGTGTTAGTGCCTATTTCGGGAGTACTGCTTTGGGCAATACCAAACTATATGATTTCCAATGAAATGGGAGTCGCTATTTTCCGTGGTAATCACGGATATAAACTCTGTGGTCTGACAGATCCGGAAGGTATCGTTATCAGATTGCTGATGTATCTGGTATCATTTATTCTGATCTATACATTTCTTGCATTACTGCCGGATATCAAGCTTCCAATTACTTATGTGGGCCGCCACACAATGGGAATTTACTTCTTCCATTACCCGATCATGATCATTATGAACGGGCTGTATCTGCTGCAGATTCCTGAGATGAACAACGTGTGGGTTTTGCTGGGCGTATCCCTGGTGTTTGTCCTTGTTCTGGGAAGTCTGCCGGTGGATCTTCTTTATACAGGTGTGCTGAATCTGGTTGCATTTATTCTGATCAAGAAGGATAAGACAGTCAGAGATGAGGGACTGGAAGAGGAATATGACAGCGAGGACCATGAATATGAACTTCTCAGACGAAAGAAAGCCATTGAGGAGCTGGCCGCTACTCTGGATTCCGAGAGCGAGCAGGACGGCCATATGGAGAAAATAAACCTGGATGATGATTCTCTCGCTCAGGAGAGTGTGCTGGATAAACCGGAAGGATTCAGCAATGTAGCGGGTATGGAACTGGATATCGAAGAAGATAATCTGGATGATATACCGGATGAGATCATTCAGGAGGAAGAAGAACTTTCACTCGAAGATCTGATCCAGGAGCTGGAAGCAGCTACGAAGAATATAGGAAAAGCTGATCCGAAAGACGATACTGCGCAGACAGTAATAGCGGAGAATGTTTCCCGAACTGTAGTCGAAGCAGAGCATTCAGATGAGACAGGAAACATTTTGAATAAACAGTAAAAAACAGGGAATCGTAAAAAGTAGTGTACCGACAAGATTATTTAAGAAATCAACTTGTTGACACGGTAATAACAAGAAATAGCAGAAGAAAATAATAAAAAACGAAAGAGGACTTTGAGATACATGGGGTGTATTTCGGAGTCCTTTTGTTTTAACTATATTATTTTCCGTCTGGCCGGACTAAAAAAATGATATAAATTAACGTGAATTTAACATTTTTGTAACGAAGAGGTGACGGAAGTTGGAAATTATGATATAATCAAATCATCTATAGTGTGAAGCAGGGGTAACTGTCCGTCAGGTACGGAACAGTTACGGGCAGGAATATTTATCGGGAGTTATAAAGAGAAGATGAAGAGAGTGATCACATATGGCACTTTTGATCTGTTTCATAAGGGCCACTACAATATTATAAAAAGGGCAAAGGCGCTTGGCGATTATCTGATCGTTGGCGTTACAAGTGAGAGCTTTGATATTGAACGAGGCAAGCTTAATGTAAGAGACAGCCTTATTAAGAGAATAGAGAATGTGCGGCGTACCGGACTGGCAGATGAGATTATTATTGAAGAGTACCAGGGACAGAAAGTCAGCGATATCATCAAATATGACATAGATGTTCTGGTAGTTGGTTCAGACTGGCGGGGCAAATTTGATTATCTTAAGAACTACTGCGATGTCGTTTATCTGGAACGTACCAAGAATATTTCCAGTACAAAGCTTCGTAGTGAGGGTGTTATCTTTAATATGGGAATTGTGACAGACGATATTAAAGATAATGATTTTGTGCAGGAATCCAAATATGTCAGCGGTATTCACGTAGAACGGGTATTCAGCGGGAATCCGGAGACTGCGCAGGAATTCTGCGATAAATTTGAACTTGGATCCTGTTGGAGCGACTATGACCAGTTCCTGTCAGATGTGGATATCGTTTATATTAAAACTTCGCTGAGCAAACGGGCGGAGTATATCGAACGCGCACTGAAACAGGGCAAATATGTGATAAGTGATTCTCCGTTAACGCTTTCTTCAGAGAAACTGCGCTATCTCTTTGAAGTTGCGAGGGAGAACAATGTAGTCCTGATCGAGAGGATGACGCTGGTTTATCTGCGTGCTTTTAACCAGCTGGTATGGCTGGTGCACAGCAACCTGGTAGGAGATCTGGTCAGCGTTAAATGTGCGATTTCCCAGGATGATTTTGAAGGTGGCAGGACTTTTAATGAGACAGTCTGCACAGCAATCTGCGCGGTACTTAAACTGCTTGGCAGAAAGTGCCAGGATATCAATACAAATGCGGTCCGCGATCAGGAAGGGAAATTTGTATATGACATGATCACCATGAAGTATGCCAATGCACTGGCGACCATTGAGATCGGAACAACCGTAGATATCGAGAATGAACTTGTGATCATCGGAAGCAACGGAAGGGTTACGATCCCGAATGACTGGTGGAACACAGGATATTTCGAG
The DNA here is from genome assembly GCF_056504575.1 of Blautia sp. CGZ-1-C1. Lineage (NCBI taxonomy): Bacteria > Bacillati > Bacillota > Clostridia > Lachnospirales > Lachnospiraceae > Blautia > Blautia sp. CGZ-1-C1. The sequence continues at coordinate 28,221 of NZ_JBWLUT010000096.1, read as the reverse complement.
GCAAACATTTCCGGAAAGGAATTCCTGAAGAGATACAGCTTTAATTTCGAGGGAAATGGTTTCCGCTATCTGTTGCAGGAGCTGATGATCATGATCAGAGACAAGCGTACAGAATGTACCCGGCTTTTCTATGATGAGTCGTTAAAAATAATAGAAATTTTGGAAACAATTAATCAGAAAGGATAACTCATGACGGAAAAACAGAAATACCTCCTGAAGCTTTTCAGGGAGGTTGATGAAATCTGCAGAGAACATAATCTGAGATATGTACTGGCCGGGGGCTCCCTTATCGGAGCCCTCAGGCATGAGGGATTTGTTCCCTGGGATGATGACGTGGATCTTTATATGCCACGCTCAGACTGGGAGAAATTTATAGAGATCTGCAAGACAGAACTGCCACCGAACAGAGAGATACAGTGTTCGGAGGTGGACAGAAATTATACAAATTCATTTCCACGCTATGCATCTACCGATACCTGTGCGATTCATAAAAGCCAGATCATCGGCAAGGACTGTGGCGGAGAGATCATAGACATTCTTACACTGGATCCTATTCCGGCAGACGATAAAGAATACGAGAAATATAGAACGCACATGATGATTTACTCGGACCTTATCAATATTTCTGTAGGCTACAGTGACCGCTGGGAGATACCTGCATCCATGTATCTGAAGTATCTTCTTTCTTATATTTTTCTTGGCAAAAAAAGAACGCTGGAGAAACTCGAGAAGATAATGTTTTCCTACAATGAGGAAGAGTGCGACCGCTATGCCATGCGCTGGGGTGGCTGCCCGTTTCTTTTTGACAAAGATATGATGTTCCCTGTCAAAGAGGGGATTTTCGAGGGACAGAAGGCGATGATCCCGAATAAATGCAGCGATTATCTGATCTGGCATTACGGTGATGAGTGGTCTTATATGCCGCCGCATGACAGCAGAGAGGGACATGTGGCTGTCTGCGTAGAAGAACTTCCTTATCAGGAACTTCGTGAGGAATATATGCCGAACATTCATAAAGGCAGACTGCGCCGGGACTCTGTATTCCGTAAGTTCTACAATATGCTTATTGCTAAAAAGAACCATAAAGTCCGCCAGGAAGGACTTGCAATGAAAGCGCGCGCAGTAGCACTGGATCTGCAGGGCGCGATCAGCGAGTCGGGATTAAAAATCAGCGAACTGGTTGAATCCAGATCTTTTCACAGGCTGAATGCATTATTTGGATCTTATTATAAAAGTCAGTTGAGTGCCGATTTTATCGGAAGAGAAGACTACACAAATATTTATGCATTTTATCATCCGATTCTTGTGGGGGTTCCTGATGAAGTATTCTATGCGGCGATGCTGACACTTTTCTATACAGAGCGTGTGTCAAAGGCATATCGAATGCTGCAGATCCGCCAGCAGTCAGATCATATCACTCCTGAGATGGAGAAACTGAAAGAGGATATCGAGCTTTTCAGAAAAGCGGCTGATTATTATGAATTTCATCGTATGGAGGAAGCACAGCAGATTATTGAGGATCTTTTGAACAGATATCCGGGACATCCGGGATTTATGAAATTCCGGTGCCGCTTCCTGATGGAGAATGCGGGAGAGAACCGTATTGAGGCAGAACGATTTATCGATAAAGCACTCAAGAAATTTCCGGAAGATGGATATTTCCTGAAATATAAGGCTGATATCTTCTGGATGAACGGCGAGGTACAAAAGGCAGCAGAACTTTATCTTCAGGTGAAGAGTAAGACCACGAATGGAGTTGTCTGGCTGGAGATGGACAGATTTTTCAGAGGATATAAGGCAGAGATTCTGAAAAACTGCGAAGAGCTTCTGGCAGCCCGCAGAAAGAAAGAGGCACTTTCCCTCATGGAACTGTGGAATCAGCTGATTCCGGAGGATGACGATATCCAGGGCGCGTTCTATCTGGCAAAAGTAGCCTGCGCACGCACCCAGAGTGAGATTGAGCAGGAAATTAATGAGATCCGCAGAGTGATCGAGATACCAATGCTTACACCGGTGAAAGAGAAAACAAATAAAAATAAGAAATCTGAAGAACACCAGATGTATAAAAAAGCACTTACGAGAGCATGGAAACGTCTTGGCTATTCCAAAGAATTAGCAGCCCTGCGCACACAGATCATCTGTACCGGTGAGGAGAGTGAGCTGGAATGGCTTGCCGAGCAGGTGAGAAACCGACAGTTCCGCAAAGAGGAGAAGGCCTGCGTTTATAAACTGGTAGGAGATGTCCGCATGAAACAGGGACAGACCAGAGAAGCTTTTGCCAATTATAAGAAAGCACTGGAATATGAAATGTCATCCTACGTAAAGACCGAACTGTACCGTATTTTTATCAATGATCTGAACGATGGAAGCAGACAGGCGAAGAGCTTTGCAAAGAAGGCAGACATCACAGTTGTGCTTGATAACTGGCTGGATAAATACGGAAGTATTGAAGATGTGAAGCGAATTGTACAGTCAGTAATGTGAATTAGAAATGGAGTAAAGAGTTGAATAAAAAACAAAAGGTAATTTTATCATTATTACAGGAAATAGATGAAATATGCCAGCAGAATCAAATTGAATATTACCTCTCTCCACGACTGACTCTCTGTGCTGTGGAGGGAAAACCTTTCCCACAGAATCCCATGTTTGGAATCGTTCTGATGAAAGTAGCAGACATGGAGCGTTTCCGTAAGGCAGTAGATGAAGATCCGAGAGAGAGACGCGCGCTGGAATCGCTGAAGAGCCATAAATGGTTTTCGGGATTGTATCTGCGCTATACAAACACAGATACTCTGTGCCTGAATATGGATAACACCAGGGATTACGCATTTCCGGGAATCGGAGTCAGTATTTTCCCCCTCAGATCGGAAGCTGAGTCAGCATCGGCCGGACGCAGGTTCTCAAGAGATGAGAATGCTTGGATGGAACTTTGCCATATTAATTATGCTGACAGAAGTCTGAAAAACAGGCTCAACCGTACCTGGATGCGGCTGCGTTGTCTGGTCAATGGACGTCAGAGACAGGCTTCCCGTTTATATGACCGATTCCTCAGATTGTATCAGAAGCCGGAGACAGGTCAATATACCCTTAAGAGAAAAAAACAGACCACCGTTTATCCTGCCGGCATTTTTGCGAAGAGTAAGCGTGTCGAGATGGAGGGAGTTAAGCTTCAGGTTCCGGCAAAAACCGAAGAATATCTGACCATAAGTTATGGAAAGAATTATAAGGATGTCACAGAGCCGCGTTATGTCACTCCGATTGCGCTGGCAGTCAGCGCCAGAGTAAGCTACACACAATTCTGGAAAGAAGCAGGAGATTTCGACAAATACTGCAAAGAACGTATGAAAAATGCCCGCAGGCTTGCAAAGAGCAGGCGGCATAAGGACTACTTTAACGAATGCTGGGATTATGTGGAATTCTGCGGAGAGCGGATGAACCTGGGCGTATCTTATGAGAAACAGAAGGACTATATCAAGAACCTGTATAAGAATGAAGATTATATGACACTTGAGAAGGCATTTCGTCCATACTTCAAAATGATGCAGAAGAGTCTGCAAAAAGGCGAACTCTTTGCGGAGGACGAAGAGATTCTTGATATTTATATAGACGTACTGGAAAAAACAGGAAAAACAGTACAGAGAGAGAAGATCGGTGCACTGATCTGACGGGAGGAAAAATGAAACTTTCAGATTATATTGTTACGTTTTTACAGAAAAAAGGTATCTGCCATTTCTTTGGATATCAGGGAACGATGATCGCACATGTGGTAGATTCTATTGAACGAAATCCGGAGACGGAAAATCACTCCAGCTATAATGAACAGGGAGCGGCTTTTGCAGCATGTGGTTATGCGCAGGCGAAACAGGAATGTGCATGCGCCTATGCGACCAGCGGACCGGGAGCAGTCAATCTTTTAAGCGGCGTGGCAGATGCCTACTATGATTCCCTGCCTGTGGTCTTTCTCACAGGACAGTTAAATACTTATGAATATTCCGGTATCGAGGGACTGCGCCAGCAGGGATTTCAGGAGACAGACATCGTGGCAATGGCGAAACCGATCACGAAGTATGCTGTCCAGATCCGTAATCCTGAGGATATCGTCGAAGAATTAAATAAGGCTTATCACATCGCAACGACAGGACGAAGAGGCCCGGTACTTATCGACCTGCCTATGAATATTCAGAGAAGTGAAGTAGAGAATCCTGTTTATGACATGAAATTCGAGGATAAACATACAGATGAGGCCACAGCGCAGAAGGCAGCCGACACAATTCTGGAAGCGCTGAAACAGGCGAAGCGCCCTGTGATTATGCTCGGACATGGAGTAGACAGCGAGGTAAGCCAGCAGGAGCTGATTCATTTCGCACAGAAAAGACAGATTCCGATTATCACAAGTGTCCTTGCAAAATCCGTGCTGGGCTATGACCATCCGCTGAACTTCGGCTGTATCGGAGGTGCGTATGGACACCGCTATGCGAACATGATTGCAAATGCAAAGAGCGATTTGCTTCTCTGTTTCGGTATTTCCCTCTGCACCAGACAGATTGGAACAAAAGTACATGAATTTGCCAAAGGAGCAAAGATCATCCGTGTGGACATCGACCAGTATAATCTTCAGAGAGATATCCATGAAAACGGAGAGAATGAAGTGAAACTTCAGGCTGAGACCAGTGCAGTGATCAATTGTCTGGCAAGAGCACATTGTCCGGAAATGGATGGCTTAAGCGACTGGCTGAATGTCTGCACAGAGATCAAAGAGAATCTCCAGGCAGTGGATGATAACACGCCGGAGAGATATCCGAACCGCATGATTGCTGATCTCAGTGATATGCTTGAGGATACGTCTGCGGTCGCAGTAGATGTCGGACAGCATATGGTATGGAGCTACCAGTCATTTAAGAACCGGGAAGGTCAGAAGCTTCTTTTCTCAGGCGGACACGGTGCTATGGGATATGGACTTCCGGCGGCGATCGGTGCATATTATGCGACAGGAAAACCAACCGCATGTATCTGCGGAGACGGTGCACTTCAGATGAATATCCAGGAACTGGAGTGGGTGAAGAGAGAGAATCTTCCTATTAAAATAATGGTAATGAACAATGAAGCGCTGGGTATGATCCGTCATCTGCAGAGAGATTATTTCGACTGCCTCTTTGCCGGAACTACGGACGGCTGTGGATTCGCTTCCTGTGACTTCGCTGAGGTGGCTAAAGCTTACGGTATTCCGGCATTAAGAATGCACTGCGATGCGGTAAGAGAACAGGCACCGGAATTTCTGGAAGGTGAAGGACCGAAGCTTCTGGAAGTCATGCTTGAGCACGGAACTTTCGCATATCCGAAAACCTGCCTGGGCGAACCGATCCACAACCAGCAGCCATACGCGCCGAAGAATGTTTATGACAGACTGATGGAATTATAAAACAATTGCCATAGATTAATGTTAAGCAGCGAAAGCGTATCGGGATTATCCATTCAATTGATAGATAAAGATGAATATAACAAAGAGGTAGCAGAAAAAATGAGCAGAGTAACAGTAATCACAGGCGGTACTTCCGGAATCGGCCGTGGCATTGTGGAGAAGATCCTGGCAAATTCAGAACAGGACGATCTGATCTTTGCCACCTACGCACACAATGCGTATAAGGCAAACGACTTCTGGGACAGTCTGAAACCGGAAGACCAGGAGAAGCTTATCATAATGAAAGCGGATATGTCTTCCTATGACGATATGATGAATTTCGTCAAAGAAGTGAAAGAAAAAGCAGGACATGTGGACTGGCTGATCAGCAATGCCGGAATCAGCACCTATGATAAATTTCAGGATTACACATTTGAAGAATGGAATAACATCGTAAACACCAACCTTTCCATCCCGGTATTTATGATCAAGGAATTCATGCCGGTCATGACGGAAGGCGGCAGAGTTCTCTTTATGGGATCTTATGCAGGACAGCAGGCATATTCTTCTTCACTCGTATACGGAGTGACTAAGGCGGCGATCCATTTCCTTACCAAATCCCTGGTAAAGGAATTTGAGCCAAAAGGCATTACAGTTAATGCCATAGCTCCGGGATTTATCCAGACCCCGTGGCACGAGAACCGCACCCCTGAAAGCTACGAACGCATCAACCGCAAGATCGCCCTCCACAGATTCGGAGAGATCAAGGATGTGGCGGATATGGCGTACAGTATTCTCACGAACAACTATATGAATGGAAGCATCGTGGATATCCATGGAGGATATGACTACTTCTAAAAGAACCTGACCAATCAGGTGACTAACCGAATCAAGTAAGTCCCCTGCTTCAATTGCAAATATCCGATTGACTTAAACCAAGTAACGAAAGTAGATCGCAAATATCCGCTTGAATTCCCGACAGATAAAATGGAGAAGCTTCTTCAGAAACTGTCGGGAATTTTTTTTGCATTCCCGGATTTTTTTGTACATTTCAAGAGTTGTCCTACATGATATTTTGTGATATCATGCTGGAAAAAAGTGGACTATTTTTGAAAAAAGTGGATTATTCCTGGAAAAAATAATTTTATGTGACAGATTTGTGACTGCTGGATGGTACAATACAAGAAGAGATAAACATATTCTCTACAAAATATCTGACAATTTACATAATGAAGAGATTAATTAGACAGTTCTGCTATAAGAAGCAGAGTGCGATATATATATAACGGAGAAAACGTATGAATCAGGTAGTAATGGTACATTTTTTGGAAAATTCTGCCTGGAAAGCAAGAACGGACGTCTGGATGAAGAGACGATCCATTCCAAAAAAATTATAAAACTTCTGGCTTTTCTTTTACTAAATCATAATCGTATGATCAATGCGGAAGAGCTCGGAGAACTGGTATGGGGAAATGGCGGATCATCGAATCCGATGGGTGCACTTAAGAACCTCATATACAGACTGCGCAACACACTGAAACAACTGGGACCGGAGGAATACATTGTCTCGCGGTCGGGTACCTATGGGTGGAATGAGAAAATAGAGCTTCACAGCGATATGGAAGAATTCAGATATCGCGCAGAAAAGACCCGGGAGGCCGGGAATGATACAAAACTTCAGATTAAGAAATACGAAGAGGCATTATCCTGCTATGAGAAACCCCGCACCTGTGTTCTGACATCAGAATCCTGGCTTGCGGTGCGGTTCACGTATTACCATTTTGTATATATAAAACTGGTAAATGAATTGTGCGAACTATATAACAGCATACGCGACTACGCAGCGATACAGAGAGTCTGTGGGCAGGCGATGACCTGTGATGAACTCAGCGAGGATGTTCATTACTGGATGATCAGAAGCTGGGTAGAAATGGGAGATGCGGATGATGCACTGAAGCAATATGAAACAGCAGTAGAGATTCTGTATGAGAGGCTGGGAATACACAGATCTGACAGGATGAAGAAACTGTATGATGAGATCCTTGGAATGAACATAAATTCCGCAGAGGCAACCATGGATGATATTTATGAAGAAATTCAGGAAGAAGATCCAAACGGTGTTTTTTTCTGCGAGTATACAGTATTTCGGAAGATATACAGGCTGGAAGCCAGACGGGTGCTGCGGTCCGACAATGCAGAGTATATGCTGCTTCTGACTATAAAGATAAATGAGAGGGAACTGCAGGAAGACCCTGTCAGGATACAGTATTATAGGAAGAGAGCCGGTACGAAACTCCAGAAGGTATTGACGAGGTATCTTCGAATGGGAGATGTAGCTGCCAGATACAGCGATGAACAGTATATAGTGATGCTGCCATATTGTGATTATGAATCCTCGCAGAAAGTCATAAAGAGGATTCTGTCTAATTTCAAAAAAGATATGGACAGCGATAAAGTAACACTTAAAGCGGAAACCAGAGAAGTATCTGTTAATTATGAACTTCCGCAGGAGAGCAGGGGAGGAGTAATATGACATATGAAAGTAAAAAATAATTCACCGGACAGTGGGATAAAATAAAAGTAAGTAGGTAATCATCCGTATCTGTTAGCACCCATACTTTTCTGATACACTCTTTTCATAACAAAGGAAGGAAACTGTATCATTATGAAAACAGATGAAAAAAATACACTGTGGTCTGAAAGAATTAGTGAATTTCATTCAAGTGGACAGCCATGCAAAACATGGTGCTAGGAACATCACGTTCCAGTCTCTGCAATGAATTACTGGATGCGCAAGCTGAAAACATTGGACGAACAATCGGATACTGATATGATTTTTGCAAAAATGCCAACAGAAAAAGAAATTTCGAAGAATGAGACTTTGAACACCAGTCCGTCTCCAGTCCGTATTTTTATCACTAACAGTATTCGGATTGAAGTGATGCCGGAGTGCCCTCCAGAGCTTTTTAGTGTTCTGATTCAGGGATTGAAAGACCATGCTTGATCTGGCAGGTGGCACAACTGTTTACCTTGCCTGTGGATTATCCAAATATTCGGATAATGCGGATTAAACGAGCTTCGTAAAATGGGGCCTTTTCCAAAACCGGATGACCTAAATCGGATTTTGCCATGGTAAGATGAATTACCGGAAGAATTTCAAACCAAACAGAAGAAATAAAATGTGCCGCCCGATGGGCGGCATTTTTTTAAATTCAAGGTACTGATGATTACGTACTTACAAATAAAAGGCATATTACTGAAATTCTAAAATATAAATTAAAGAAAGATTAAAGTTAAAAAGGAGGAATAGTTATGGACAGAACCAAGAAGTGGCGCAAAATACTTGCTATGATGTTGGCTGTAGTTATGATGCTTCAGAACGCACAGTCAGTCATGGTATTTGCGGATGTCACAAACGAGCAGATTGAACAGCGGCTTGCCGGCGGCCGGACACAGACAGAACAGCAACAGCCGAACCAGAGCCAGGTCGAGACAAGAGCAAACGGAGAGGAGTACAAGACGCAGTCCCAGGAATCGACAGATAATGGGAACGACGGCGTAGATATCGGAAGTCCTGAGACAAGCGGCGCAACAACCGAAGCAAAGACTTCCAATGCAGATGTATCTGCAAAGATCACACAAAGTGTATTCCCGAAAGACATCAGCGGAACTACCTACAACTTCGTACAGATGACCGCAGAGATCACAAACAATGACACTGAGAATGCAGCAACAGGTGTGAATATCAAGGCCCTGCTTCAGTCATCACAGTTAAGCTATGTGACAGACTATGGAACACTGACAACGGGTGCAGAAGCTTATGTACCGGACAGTAATAACACAAGCGACCTTCCGGAAGGAAGCGCAGACGGTTATGACCAGATTATCATGTGGAATAACCAGACAATCGGCGCAGGCGAAACTGTGTTCTACCAGTTTGCAGCTCAGCTCAACGCAGAAAATCTGGATGGCGTAGTTGACGCATGGTACATAGACGGAACTTCCTGCAATTATACATGGGAAAACACAGAAGTTCTCAATCCGGTACAGACTCCGGAGGCAGATCAGGAAGAGACACCTTCTGATACAACTCAGGATTCTAACCAGGATTCCAACCAGGACGCTAACCAGGATTCCACACAGGAAGCCACTCCGACACCGGAAGTAACAGAAGAGACAACAGCAACCCCGACACCAGAAGTAACAGAAGAGACAACATCAGAAGCAACAGAGACACCAGAAGCAGAACCTACACAGGCTGCGGATGATAAAAAAGCTAAAGCTGCTAAGAAAAAAAATCAGCAACGGTTATTGGCGCAGAGAGGTATGGGAGAAGAGGATGACGTGCAGGAGGGAGAAACGAATATTCCAGTTGCGACTGCGGACGGAGATATAGAAATACCACCTCTTGTTGATGGAATGACTGTATGCGGAAATGGTGAACCTATAGATTTAAGCTATATTACAAGCTCTATTCTTAAAGTTGATGGTAAGAAGATTGAAGATTGGAGTAATATTACTATTAATAGGGATAGTAAAGTAGAGTTATCAATAAGTTATGAATATCCGGATTCTGCGGCTGAGGGAAAACCAGGAAAGCCTACACTAACAGATAATATCAGGTATTATGATTTGCCTAATAGTTCAGATTGGGAATATTTGAATGTAAATGGTTATATCCATGATAAACAGGGCCATCAAGCTGGATTTTATGAAATTAAAAATAATAAAATTTATTTGTACTATGATAATAGAACAAAAGATACAACGGGTACACAAGGCTTTTTAGAAAAATATCCTGATTATATAAAAGGTACTTTTATGTTAACTATGGAGGTTGATAAACAAAGTACTGCAAGTAAAAGTGACATAGATCTTAATTTCCCAGGAATAACAAATGGTCATGTAAAAATAAATGATTCTGATGTTACTGCAAAGAAATCTTTAAAAACAGATGCAGATAATAATCCGCTATTTGATGAAAATGGGGAATTAGAATATACGATTACTATAGATCCAGTTAAACAGGATACCAAAAATATTGTGATTACAGATAAACTATCAAAAAATTTGAAGTTTGATGCTGGGTCTTTTACAATGTCGAAAGATGGTGGGAATTATTCCTCTATACAACCAACGATTGATGAAACAGAAAATACAGCAACTATTACTATTGGGAACTTAAATTATAATGAAGGCTGTATCATAAAATATAAAGTAAAACCATCAGAAAACATAACTACAGCAACTATTGATAATACAGCAAGTTGGACTTGGGATGGTGCGGGAGATGGACCGTATCAGTCGGAGGTAGAAAATACAATAAAACGTGAAATGCTTTCGAAAACAGGAAGTGATGTGGGAGATAATACTATTTCATATCGAATAGAGATAAATAAATTGAAAGCGACCTTGATACCAAAAGATAGCAGTGTGGAATCAATACAACTTTCTGATAATTTGAATCCTCAATTGTTAACCTATTTATATGATGCTAAGGTTGTAGATGAAAACGGAACTTCCATTAAGGGTGTTTCGATTCGATATAATCCACAAACTGGTGATTTAAGTGTAAGCGGAATACCAGATAAAACATATGCGATATTGACCTATAGTGTTCAAGTAAAAACAACGGCTGGAGAAACGGGAAAGAAAGACATTTATAATCAAGTAAAAATGACTGGAACTGTTCCTGTGGAGGATGAAACAACAACTGAAGTGCGAATTTCGGAACATTCTGTAACTGTTGAAGGTACAAGTGGAACTATTACAATATATAAAAAGGGATATTATCCAGATAAAGACGCACAGCAACAGTTACCATTAAAGGACATAGAGTTTTCTTTATATGAAATAAATCTGCAACCAGAGAATAATAAAGAGGTTGATTTGGAAGGAACTTTACATTCGGTTAAGAAAACAAATGCCAATGGAGAAATTGAGTTTGGATCAGAGCAAACGAATAGGGTTAAGTTGAATACGTTGTATTATTATAAAGAAACAAAAGCACCAGGTTATGTGTTAGATTCAACGAAACATTATTTTGTATTGGCTGCTGACGAGAACACTAGAAATCTTATCAACACAAAATGTAGTTCGATTGCAAATAGTGTTGCATATTATGAAGATGGTGTAATTATTCAGACTCCTATACTTAATAAGAAAAATCCGAATCCTGTTAGTACAGATCTTATTGTTACCAAAAATAAGAATGGAGAAGCAGCGGGAGGATATACCTTTTCTATAGCTTTAGAAAACTATTGCGCTATTGATGGTGGGTATAGCCCGGCTGATAATGATGGAAAGAAGGTTGAATATAGTATTCCGGATAGTACGAGTGATTCAAAAGGTATAGTTTCATTTAAGAATATTATATTTAATTATGAGGGAATTTATACATTTGCGGTTAAGGAGAAAGAGAACGTAAATGATAGCAAAGTAATTTATGATGATATGGAATATAAAGTAATATATACGGTTAAACGAGATGACTTCGGAGACTTAATGGTTGAAAAGAAAGAAGTAAAGAAAGGAGATCAGACAGTCTATACTGGCAAAGACGATAAAAACTCGAATTGTAATATTGTATTTAATAATTATAAAGCTGTAAGTTTGACTTTAACCAAAGATACAGCTGGTAAAAAAATAACGTTAAATAACGGTCAAGATTTTACTTTTGAATTAACTGGAAAATGGAAAGATGAAAGTGACTATTATTTTGGAGATAGTAATAAAAAAATAGGCATACTGAGTGATGATAAAAAGACATTGACAGTTAAAGTAAAAGTAGCTAAGGGACAGACACAAGGTTCTCTTAATTTAAGTGGATTACCTAAAGGGGTAACAATAACGGTAAAAGAAGTTTCAATACCAAATGGTTGGAGTTGGAGTTCTTCTGATCCGGATGGTAATAATAAAACAACCAGTATTGAACTGAGTGATACCAATAAAGTTACGGTAACAAACAGTTACAGTGATGAAGGAACAGTAACTTTTAAAGTTAAAAAGAGTTTCAATGATTGGAACGCTAATAGTCAGTTTAGCTTTAAAATTGAACGCTGCGATACGAATGGTAATACTAAAGACGTTGCTCAGAACCAATATTTACCAAAGCAAAAAACGGTAATAATAACAGGAAATGACACAGAAAAAATAAAGTCATTTGGCGATTTCAAGTATACTAAAGATGATATATACTATTATATTATTTCAGAAGTAATACCAGAGGATGCTGTAAATGGACAATTTAATGGAATCACATATGACCAAACAAAAACATATGTCAAAGTAGTTGTAGAACCAAATGATGAAGGAAATGGTCAGAAGAAGATTACGATTTATCAAGCGAAGTTCTTTGGAAATTGGTCAAAACCTAATGATGGTTCCTTAGTAGAAGCCTCTTTTGAAAATAGCGTTGCAAGTACGAATGTTACATTGCAGTTAACAAAGAAATTAATCCATAAAAACTTAACTAAGGATTCAGGATTCAAGTTTAAGATCACAGATATTACAGATGAGAGCAATAAAAAAGTACTTTCTGATGAAACGACAATCTTTGAGACAGATGAGAACAAAATTGGAAAGATTAATTTCAAGATTAATTATAAGAGCACTCAATTAACAGACGAAAATGAAAAAACTTTTAAGTATTTGATTGAGGAAGTGATACCTTCGGAAAAACAGGGCATTGAGTATGATGAGACTCGATACACAGTAGAGGTTACAGTTGCTAAAACAGGTGATAATCTGAATGTTAAGTCGGTTAGATATAATTCAAAAGATATTTTACCGGATAACGATGTGTATGTAGTTCCTGTTAATGAAACTGGAAAAGCTGCAAACTTTGTAAATACTTATAAGGCAGAGACAACAATTCATTTTGAAGGTACCAAAGCATTAGAGAATAAAGCGTTAAAAGGAGATGACTTTACATTTCAAATTAAATCTGATTCTAATACAGATCAGAGGTTTAGTAAGAACGGGCAATCGTCTACTACAGCTACAGTGAAAAATGATAAAAACGGAACCATTGTATTTCCAGATATGACGTATACAATGGATGATTTAGACAAAACAGACAATACGACGGGTAAAAAATATGGAGAGTTTAGCTATACTCTGAAAGAATTATCCAATGATAATCAAGGAGGAATTACCTATAGTAAACATGAGATAAATGCAACGGTAGTTGTAATTGATGAAGGAAATGGAAATCTTTCTACAAAGGTAACATATGGAAGCGGATATGAAACTTCTAAGAATGGAACCTATACACTTCCAAATGAAACAGGGGAAAATGTAACATTTAAGAACATATATGGTTCTAATGCTAAGATTCAGGTCCAGGGAACAAAATCTCTCGCGAATAAGTCATTTAAGCAAGATGATTTCAGTTTTCAGATTGTTTCTGAAGATGATACACGGTATACAAACCAGAATCCATTAACAGCAAAAAATATAGAACCAGAAAATGGAATAGCTAACTTTGTATTCCCAGAGCTAACTTATACAGCAAAAAATTTGGAAGATGTTTCTGAGGAAGATGGAATTAAAACAAAGACATTCCATTATACCATTTCGGAAATTATACCTTCAGAAAAAAATGGTATTGTATATGATGGTACAAAGATCAATGTGGATGTAAAGTTGACAGATGACGGAAAAGGAAATCTTACAGCAATATTAATGAAAGATAATCAAGAATTGCCAAAGATTTTGAAAGATGGTATGCCAGTGTATACATTGCCAAAGGCAGAAAATAAATCAGCAACGTTTAATAACACATACGATGTAAGTGTCAGTGTAAAACTGGAAGGCACAAAGGAATTACTTAATAATAAACTGACAACAACGATGCCGTTTAAGTTTAAGATTACGGGTGATGAAAGTGACAAGCGTTTTACAGTAAATGATGATACAGGTGAATCGAAATCTAATACTGTATTAGTAGGAATTGATCATATTGGAAACAATGATATTGGTACATTTGAGTTTCCTCTTATGACATATACTGCTGAAGATCTTAAAGATGAAACTCCGACAGATGATGGAGTAAGGGAAAAAGATTTTACCTATACAATAGAAGAAGATAAAACAGGAATTGTTCCTGATAAAGATGGCCTGTATATAAAAGACGGGGTTACCTACGATAATTCCGGTTATACAATAAAAGTTCATCTGGAAGATAATGGTAGCGGAAATCTTACAGCGACAATGAAACTTGTTACAAATGAGACAGAGACTGATCTTTCGGAATCTTCTAAAGGTGATTATGTATTGTATACATTACCTGCTGCAGTGGATGAGAATGCAACTTTTACGAATATCTATGATACAGAGGGTTGGTTTGAAATTCCAGCAGTTAAGTATTTAAATGGTCGTAATTTTAAGAAAGGCGATAAATTTACATTTATAGTAACAAAGAATAATGTAGAGTTTGATAAGGTAACTATTGAGCCGACAGAGACAGATGGTAACGAAAAAGAGATTAAGTTTAAAACAGATGTATATAGCTTAAAAGATGTGGGAAAAACTTATCATTATTCTATTCGTGAGGATCATGAAAATACTATTACAGGTGTAAAAGATTCTAACCGGGTTTATGAAGTAAGTGTAACGATTACAGATGAAGCTAAAAATGGACAGCTTGAAGTCGTTGCAGTGGATCATAGAACAGTTACTAAAGAAGATGGAACAAAAGAAACGATAGAAGAGCCGTTTACAAAAGCTACATTTATCAATGAATATACGGCTGATAGTACTGTACAGATTTCAGCAGAAAAGAATTTGGGTCCTGTAGAATTGAAAGATAATGCATTTTCATTTACGTTAACTCAAACAGATAAAAATGGAGAAGTTCTTACTAAGACTGAGAAAGATAAGGATGATCAGGATGTGGCAGTTCCTGTATATACAGAGACTGTGAAGAATCAGGGATCGAATGTTGCGTTTAAGCCTATTACTTATTCCCAGAAAGATGTAGGAAAAACTTATTACTATACAGTAAAAGAGGAGATTCCTAAAGATATTCCGGCAGGATATACGTATAGCCAGAGTGAATATAGAGTAAAAGTTGTAGTAAGTGCTGCTGAAGATGGAGACAAGGATAATAAATTAAAAGTTGTAAAAACTATTACCAAGGTTACAGATAAGGGTAACATGGAAACAGAGGATATTATATTTGACAACTTTTACAAGGCGGAAGGTTCAGTAAACTTTGCAGCTAAGAAAGAAGTTACCGGATATACCAAAAATCTTCCAGAATTTAAGTTTATCATTACCGAGAATGGTAAAGAAGTTGCGACAGGTAAAAATGATAAAAACGGAAATATTGAATTCTCTGAAATTAAATACACCTATGATTCAAGTAATAATTCTTCTATAGGAGAGCATACGTATGTAATCAGTGAGGTACAGCCGAAATCTGGTGATAATTACATTTATGATAAGGGCACATATCAGGCAGTGATTAATGTAACAGATAATGGTGATGGCACTCTGAAAACAGAACTGGTGACAGATAAATCTTCTAAAGACTTTAATGTTGGTACAGATGGAAAGATTACTTTGAAGAAGAGTTTTGTTAATGAAGAGGTAGGAATAGGCTTCTGTAAAACAGATGTAGCTGATCAAAACTTGCCAGGTGCGGTTCTTACGATTTATCAGAGTAATGATGGAAAGAAAGGTAAAGAAGTAACTCATTGGACAACAACAGATAAGGAATATGTAGTAACAACAGGATTGGCTGCAGGTAACACATATATTCTGGAAGAGACATCTGTTCCAAAAGGATATGTAAAAGCAGACTCAATAGTATTTAAGATTAATAATGATTCTGAGCGTACAATAGAAGTTATAAACGGTGGTCAGAAAGATAAAAATGGAAACATCGTTATGATTGATAAGAAAACAGGGGTTCAGATTTTGAAAGTGGATGCAGATGGAAAACCATTAGCTGGTGCTAAACTTGCAATTAAAGATTCCGCTGGAAATATTGTTGAAAGTTGGACATCTACCACTTCGGCACATTCTATTGAGGGAACATTGGCAGAAGGCTCAAATTATGTCCTTACTGAAATTGAGACCCCGACAGGTTATAGAAAAGCAGTAGATATTCCTTTCAAAGCGGAGGCAAGCGAAAAAGCAGTAGTTCTTACAATGAAGGATGCTCCAACCAAAGCAAGCATCCTCAAGACTGACGAGAGCGGCAAAGCACTCAGCGGTGCACAGCTCGTAGTGAAAGATTCCACTGGCAAGGAACTTGACAAGTGGACAACTGACGGCAAGGCTCATGAGATCACAGGTCTCCTCACAGTAGGTGAGACCTACACATTAAGTGAGGTTTCAGCTCCGTCCGGTTACACAGTAGCTCCGGACCAGACATTTAAGATGGAGGATAAGGACGTAATCGAAGTTACTATGGTTGACTATCAGGCATCTGGTTCCGGTCAGATCACAGTAACCAAGAAAGTTACTTACGCAAATGGCGGTGATTTCATAGACCTGATCGCTCAGGACGATACCTTCTATGTAAATCTGTTTACAGATGCAGCAGGTAAGTATCCGTACAAGGGAGCTCTTCCACAGGCCATTCATCTGGTAAATGCTTCCGCAGGAAGTGTGACATTCAGTGATCTGGCACAGGGTACCTATTATGTATATGAGACAGATGCAAACGGCAATGTGATTAATCTTGATCAGCAGGGTATGCACAATGGATTACAGTTTATGTGTACAGTTGACGGCGGTTCAAATACCGTGAAACTGGATCTGAAAGCTGGTCCTAAGGAAGGTGCTGTAAACCTGGAGAATGTATTCTTTGATATTCCTACAGGTTATTCCTATAAGGGCGAGATCAACATTAACAAACAGGTACTGAAAGGCACCACACAGACAACTACGGACGATACGTTCTATGCAGGTATCTTTACAAAGGGTGATGATGGTGTTTATAACCTGTTCACGGTAGTAACGCTGGTACAGAATGACACAGTTACTGTTGAGGTTCCTCTTGGAGGAGAAGATGGTACAGAACCGATCAACTACTATATTCTGGAAACAGATGCGGATGGAAATATTCTTGACCTTGATGTCTTTGAATATGAAGTAACAGGTGAAGGTACAGTTGCTCTGAGTAAGGAGAATCTGACAGGTGATATTAATCTTGTAAATAAGATTCCGGAAGAAACAGATGGTAAGCTTCGTGTACAGAAGACGGACGGAAATGGCGTTGGTCTTGCAGGCGCAAGCTTCAGACTGACAGATGAAGAAGGAACAGTAGTGGATGAGTGGACGTCTGAGGCAAGTGCTCATGAGTTAGAGCTTGAGCCGGGTACTTATACTCTGACAGAAGTTCAGGCTCCGACAGGCTATACAGGTGCGGGAAGTGTAACGATCGAAGTTGATGATGATTATAACTTCTCTGTAAATGGAGAAATTGAGTACAGCTATAACAATGGTCTTCTGAAGATCGTCAATAAGGTTGTACCGGGCGGTTCCACAACTCCGGGAACATCTGGAGGTGGTGGTTCAACACCTGCTTCTTACAGTGCTGCACTCAGTGGAAAGGTAGCAGTTAAGACCGGCGATAACACCCCGATCGGTGCTTATGCAGCAGTTCTTGTAATTGCAGCTCTTGCTATCGCAGGCGGAATCTATTATAAGAAGAAAAGAAAAAACAGCAAATAATGACAGCGGTTGTTATTTGCAGAACAGACGATAACAGGTTAGATGTTACTGTTCACTCCGTTCTCAGTAACACGCTTCGCGATGCACAGAATTTATGCTATTCGCATAAATTCGCGCGGTATGTCTCGGGATTTTGGCATTCTCATGCCAAAACACCTCGCGGGATAGTGGCGTGTGAACAGTAACGGTTAGATAATTAATCGGTTTGAGACGGGCCCGATATGTTTGACATCCCCGCACAGTACTTATATAATGGAACAAACACATTCTGTTGATGAGGACGGAATGAACAAAAAATATTCCGTTAAAAGTAGAGCGCGGGGGCGGACAACAGTGAAAAGGCCGGATAACAAGAAAAGGCGAAAGAAGATTCTATTTTTAACAGCGCTCGCTGCAGTGATTTTCATTGCATGGGCGCTGGGTGCATATCGGAACGTTTTGGTGAGATTTTCCAGATTGCCTTAATATGAGTCTTAATGCCAAAAATATGCGATAATTTATAGGCATAAATTAAGAAAAGACTTGACTTAAGCATGTCATGTGTGATAAACTTGACAAGCGACATGGAAGTTAGGTCTTTTTTTTATGCCCGAAAAAGATGACGGATACATCGTCAGGCATGAGGAAAATGACCATGCAAATGAAAACACTGGAGGTGGAAGTTGTGCGCGTTAAGATTACATTAGCATGTACCGAGTGCAAGCAGCGTAACTACAATATGACTAAGGAGAAAAAGAACCATCCTGAGAGAATGGAAACTCAGAAATATTGTAAGTTCTGCCGCAAACACACTCTGCATAAGGAAACAAAGTAATCCAAGGTAACTGGACGAAACAGTTACTCACAGAGAATTGTGAGGTCAGGCTATGCAAGGAAATGAAAAATCTGCTGGCAAAAGCCAGAAGAAGAGTTGGTTTCAGGGACTTCAGTCAGAATTCAAAAAAATTGTCTGGACAGATCGCAATGAACTGATCAAGCAGACTATCGTAGTAGTTTGCGTATCAATTGTTCTCTGCGTACTGATCAGCGTTATGGATTCATTTATTCTCGAAGGCATTAATCTTTTAATGAAATAAGGATAAGGTGATTGTATGTCAGAAGCGAAATGGTATGTTGTTCATACTTATTCCGGGTATGAAAACAAAGTAAAAGCCAACATTGAAAAAACCATCGAAAACCGACACCTGGAAGATCAGATCCTTGAAGTTCGTGTTCCTTTACAGGAAGTATCCGAACTGAAGAACGGAACTATGAAACAGGTTCAGAAAAAAATGTTTCCTGGCTATGTACTTCTCAACATGGTTATGAATGACGATACATGGTATGTTGTCCGTAACACCAGAGGTGTGACAGGCTTCGTTGGACCAGGGTCCAAGCCGGTACCGTTAACTGAGGAAGAGATGATTCCTCTTGGTATCCAGAATGAGGATATCCAGGTAGATTTCGCAGAAGGCGATACAGTTGTTGTAACAGGCGGTGCCTGGAAAGATACCGTTGGTGTTATTACTGCTCTTGATATTCCTAAGCAGACAGCAACGATCAATGTTGAACTTTTCGGCCGCGAAACGCCGGTAGAAATTAGTTTCGCAGAAATCAAACAGATGTAACAAGCAAAGGTAACAATATCGTGGGAGGGACATAAACCCCCGCCAATACCACATAGGAGGTGCCGAAAAATGGCAAAGAAAGTAACAGGATATATCAAATTACAGATTCCGGCTGGTAAAGCAACTCCAGCACCACCTGTAGGTCCAGCTCTTGGACAGCACGGTGTAAATATCGTTCAGTTCACAAAAGAGTTCAATGCAAGAACAGCAGATCAGGGAGACTTAATCATTCCTGTAGTTATCACTGTTTATGCAGACAGAAGTTTCAGCTTCATAACCAAAACTCCGCCGGCTGCAGTTCTTCTTAAGAAAGCTGCTAAGATCAAATCCGGTTCCGGCGTACCGAACAAGACAAAAGTTGCTAAGGTTACTAAAGCTCAGGTTCAGGAAATCGCTGAACTTAAGATGAAAGACTTAAATGCAGCATCCCTCGAAGCAGCTATGAGCATGATCGCTGGTACTGCAAGAAGTATGGGAATCGAAGTAGTTGATTAATTTTATTATTAAATAGTAAGTGGGAGGGCGTTCCCCGCAAATACCACAGGAGGTTATAGAAATGAAACGAGGAAAGAAATACGTGGAAGCTGCCAAAGCAGTAGACCGCGCTACATTATATGATACCGCAGAAGCTATCAGCTTAGTTAAAAAAGCTGCAGTTGCTAAATTTGACGAAACTATCGAAGTTCATATCCGTACAGGCTGCGATGGACGTCATGCAGATCAGCAGATCCGTGGTGCAGTAGTTCTGCCACACGGTACTGGTAAAAAAGTTCGTGTTTTAGTATTCGCTAAAGATGCTAAAGCTGAAGAAGCAAAAGCAGCAGGTGCTGAATTCGTTGGAGCTGAGGAGTTAATTCCGAAGATCCAGAACGAAGGATGGTTAGACTTTGACGTTGTTGTTGCAACTCCAGATATGATGGGTGTTGTAGGTCGTCTTGGTCGTGTACTTGGACCGAAAGGTTTAATGCCAAACCCGAAAGCTGGTACAGTAACAATGGACGTTACTAAAGCAGTTCACGATATCAAAGCAGGTAAGATTGAGTACCGTCTTGATAAAACCAACATTATTCATGTTCCGGTTGGTAAAGCATCCTTTACAGAAGAACAGTTAAGCGACAACTTCCAGACGCTGATCGATGCTATCGTTAAGGCTAGACCAAGCACACTGAAAGGTCAGTATTTAAAGAGCGTTGTTATTGCTCCGACAATGGGACCTGGTGTGAAGATCAACCCGATGAAATTAGCATAATAGATTTTAGCAATTTAAGGCTCCCGGGGATTCTCCGGGGGTCTTTTTGCGTCTTTGTCCTTTTTTGACTAAAGGACTGGAGGGAAAATATTTTTCCTCCCTGGGGAATCTAAGGGAGAAGGAAGAGGCGTAAGAAGAGGGTTACAGTGGTGAGATGAGGTGTGTTATAGTAGGGAGGATGAGATCGGGACAGAGAGGAGGAGTCGGTTTTGGCAGCTAGGAGACGGAAACAGAGAAGTGGAAGAAGTTATGCGTGGAGATATCGGGGCAGGATTGTGGCTTGTGTGTTTGTTGAGGTGCTCATTATCTGTGCGCTGGTTATTATGATCGGATGGAATAAGGGCGTGAAGGAGTGGTTTGAGCAGTTTGAGCAGCCGGTTCTGAAGGAAGTGGATATTAGTGGGATTAACAGTCCGAATGCGATTCTGATGCAGGTCAGGGGAGGTAAGATTCTGGGTGAGATTAACGGGGAGGCTCAGATTTATCCGGCTTCTATGACGAAGATTATGACTGTGATACTGGGGATTGAGAATTTTGATGATCTGGATGCGAAGATTACTCTTACGAATGAGATGTTCTCCGGATTGTATGAGCAGGATGCTACGCAGGCAGGTTTTCAGCCGGGGGAAGAGGTTCGGGTGATTGATCTTCTCTATGGTGCGATGCTGCCTTCGGGGGCGGAGTGCTGTATTGCGCTGGCAGATACGATCAGTGGTTCAGAGGCAGATTTTGCGGAGCTGATGAATAAGAAGGCAAGGAAACTTGGAATGGAGAATACTCATTTTTGTGATTCTACAGGACTGCATAATCCGGATCATTACAGTACGGTTAAGGATATTGCTGTTTTGATGAAGTATTGCATTAAGAATGATACGTTTCGTGAGATTGTGGAGACCTCCAGACATTCTACCGGAGTTACAAATATCCACCCGGATGGAATTACTTACTACAGTACAATGTTTAAAAATCTGTCTGATCCGACAGTCACAGGTGGAAAAATCCTCGGCGGAAAGACCGGTTATACCAGTGAGGCAGGACACTGTCTGGTAAGCTTTGCGGAGATTGAGGGCAGGGAATATATCTTTGTTTCCGCAGGTGCTTCAGGAGCGGATGGAAATACGATTCCGCATATTCAGGATGCTGTGACTGTTTATAACAGAGTTGGTGCGGCGATTGAGGCGAAGATGAATGATAATAACAAATAAAATCTCCCACAAATTGTGACGCACATCTTGTGGGAAGCATTTTATAGATTTTTATAGACATATTTTTATGTGTGTGATACAATCAATCACATACAAAAGAACGATACGGGCTACAGAGGAGGTGAAAGTGGTGACAGACAGACAAATGCTGGAAGCTGTTTTGACGGAGGTCAGAGGACTTGGAACGCGAATGGACCGAATGGAAGAGCGTCAGAAGTGTTTTGAAGAAGAGACCAGAAATAACTTTGCAGATATCAGACTGCATTTGGAGAACATAACGGATAGGAATATTTCAATCCTTGCAGAGAATCATCTGAATCTTATCAATAAGATGGATGTGTCGGCTACCTGGATGAACAGGATTATGATTAATGAGGTTAAGATGAATGCTCTGACAGATCAGGTTGCCAGACTTCAGGCGAAATCCAGTTAAGCTTCCAATTATGAAAATACGAACGGATAAAAAGGGAGAACCTCAATGGTTCTCCCTTTAAAAGGTTTATTTTATGCGATTTTCCGATAGAATTATTCTCCGAAGTATCTCTTAAGCAGACCTGCGAATGCTTTTCCGTGTCTAGCCTCATCTCTTGCCATTTCATGAACTGTGTCATGGATAGCGTCAAGGTTAGCAGCTTTTGCACGTTTAGCAAGATCTGTTTTACCAGCTGTAGCGCCGTTCTCAGCTTCTACACGCATCTGAAGATTCTTCTTTGTGCTGTCTGTTACAACTTCGCCTAATAACTCAGCGAATTTAGCAGCATGCTCTGCTTCTTCGTAAGCGGCTTTCTCATAGTATAAACCAACTTCCGGATATCCTTCTCTGTGAGCAACTCTTGCCATTGCAAGATACATACCAACTTCAGAGCATTCACCTTCAAAGTTAGCTCTTAAATCTGCAAGGATGTCTTCGCTTACGCCTTTAGCTACGCCAACTACGTGCTCAGCAGCCCATGTCATTTCACCTTCCTGTTTAGTGAATTTAGAAGCTGGTGCTTTACATACTGGACAGGCTTCCGGAGCGTTCTCGCCTTCATAAACATAACCGCATACACTACATACCCATTTTGTCATAATTAAAATCTCCTTTTCTCTTAATGATTTATTATTTGGATGTCAGTTAAAATTTATTCTTAATGACATCAGTTTGTTTGTTCTGTACTATTATCTGTTTTTGATAATAGTAATTGTTACTGTTTTGCTGTGACCTTAGAGTATCATACTTGATATAAAAAGTCAAGTTTTATTTTAACTTTTTTGCTATTTTTTATCATTAGCAGTTTTAGTAGAAATATTCTTAACTATTATCAGAGGTATCGTCATTAATTAAGGAAGACTGATTAACTTCCTTAAGGCAGTCCTCACACAGTCCGAAAAATCTGGCGCTGTAATCGGTAATCTTTCCGCCGAAGTTCTCACCCGCAAGCTCCATAATGTGATGAATCCCCTCACTCTCCAGATCCATGATCCGCTCACATCTGGTGCACATAAAGTGACAATGCCTCTCGGTCCGTCCATCAAAATGATCCGCACCGGCAAATGAGGAAAGCTTCTTGATTTCTCCCAGATCAGCAAGCAGAGATAAGTTGCGATATACCGTGCCGAGGCTGATATTCGGATAAATGAGCTTCATATTCTCATATACCACATCTGCCGTAGGATGATCTGTTCTGTTCCGGAGAAATTCCTTAATTGATTCCCTCTGACGGCTATATTTCAGTGTCGCCATGGTATTCCTCCCTTCTCTGAGTTTCAGTAAATAAATACGTTTAATAACGATAATCATTACTGATATTGTTACTATACAATAATGGACTATATTTGTCAAGATAAAAATGTGTATTTAATCTTCGTAATGTCCTCGACATGATAAAATTTTAATATTCTGGAGTTCATCAATTTCGTAGACAAGACGATTCGTATCATCTATACGGCGGGAATAACCAGAATGGTGTTTTAGCTTTTCTGGTTTCCCTGTTCCTGCTAAAACACCATTTCTTTTGATATCATCAAGGAGAGAATTGATCTTTTTTAATGTTTTTCTATCCTGAGATTGCCAATATAAATAGTCCTGAAATCCATTTACTGTGAAAGTAAATTCATTCATTCTTCATAAGCTCCATAAAATCAATAATCTTTTGAGAGGGTTTCCAATCATCCGCTTCCATAGCTTTCATTTCGTCCATGGTGAGAGTGATAGTCTTTTTTTGCTCGAGCTGAGAGATACTGTTTTCTAAGCGTTTGAGATATTCAGCTGTTCTTTTTGCCTTTTGCAGATCGTTGTATTGAGTTTCAGATATAACTACGACATTTTCATTTTTTTTACGGGAAACAATTACAGGTTCACCAGAAAAGGCAATGTCAAAATATTTCTTCAGATTAGCTCTTAAATCCATTTGTTTTGTTGCAATCATAATAACACCTCCGAATAAGTACTAAAAACCGTACGCTTTTATGTACCTATATTATATGCAGAAAAATCTATACACGTCAACAAAAACTATTCGACAAAACAAAAAGCAATAGCACATTTCAGTGGGTTTACAAACCCTTAGAAATGTGCTATATTTTCCCTATAACAGGAAATAACTAATTCCTATAACTGATAACAGCATTTCAGATAACTCACAGAACTGCTGTTACGAAATAATACAAACTCATTGAAGAAGAGAGTACATCTGCAGACCGTATTACAGAGAAATCCCCATGGACGACGATAGTAAGTCCTGAAGGCTGAGAGGGATATGCAAGGAGCAGATCGAAGATGGCTTCCGAGAGGCACTGCTGAGAGTCATGGACTTTAGGCAGCGACAGGCACGCCTGTTATAGCGTAGAGGTATTACACGTACCTCCCAAGGTTTCCCCGCGCGAGCAGGAAACGAACAGAAGTGGTAACACGGGCAAACACTCGTCTTCTCAGATAACTCTGGGGAGACTTTTTTTATGTTATAAACATATATGAACCTCCATATCTTAACCAGGAGCACTAATAAGTCCCACTTCCATTCATTTTCCCTTATGAAGAATTTATATTTTTCTTCCATAGGAAAGGAGCGGTTGTTACCATTCTGAAAAACCAGGCGTCCACATTCAAAAAAAGGAGACAACAACCATGGAAAAACAGAAATACTACATCACCACTGCAATTGCCTACACATCCGGCAAACCGCATATCGGCAACACTTATGAAGTTGTATTAGCCGACGCCATCGCCCGCTACAAACGTCAGCAGGGCTATGACGTATTCTTCCAGACCGGAACTGATGAACACGGCCAGAAAATCGAATTAAAAGCCGAAGAAGCCGGTATCACCCCGAAAGAATTCGTAGACAACGTATCCGGCGAGATCAAAAGAATCTGGGATCTGATGAACACATCCTACGACAAATTCATCAGAACCACTGACGAAGACCACGAAAAACAGGTCAAAAAAATCTTCAAAAAAATGTACGCAAAAGGCGACATCTACAAAGGACACTACGAAGGAATGTACTGCACACCGTGCGAATCTTTCTTCACAGAATCCCAGCTTGTAGACGGCAAATGTCCTGACTGCGGACGTCCATGCGTACCTGCCAAAGAAGAAGCATACTTCTTCAAAATGAGCAAATACGCTGACAAACTGATCGACTACATCAACACACACCCGGATTTCATCCAGCCGGAATCACGTAAGAACGAAATGATGAACAACTTCCTTCTTCCGGGACTTCAGGATCTCTGCGTATCCAGAACATCTTTTAAATGGGGAATTCCGGTAGACTTCGATCCGAAACACGTAGTATATGTATGGCTTGATGCCCTCACAAACTACATCACAGGAATCGGTTACGACTGCGATGGAGAAAGTACAGAGCAGTTCAACAAACTCTGGCCGGCAGACCTTCACCTCATCGGTAAAGACATCATCCGTTTCCATACAATTTACTGGCCAATCTTCCTGATGTCACTGGATCTTCCACTTCCGAAACAGGTATTTGGACATCCATGGCTCCTTCAGGGTGATGGCAAAATGAGTAAATCCAAAGGAAACGTAATCTACGCAGACGAACTGGTAGACTTCTTCGGTGTAGATGCAGTGCGTTACTTCGTACTCCATGAAATGCCATTCGAGAACGACGGTGTTATCACATGGGAACTGATGGTAGAGCGTCTCAACTCCGAGCTTGCGAACACCCTCGGAAACCTTGTAAACCGTACGATTTCCATGTCCAACAAATACTTTGGCGGCGTAGTAGAGAACAAAGGCGTAACAGAGCCTGTAGATGATGATCTCAAGAACTTCATCCTCTCCGTACCGGAAAAAGTAAACGAAAAAATGGACAAACTTCGTGTAGCAGACGCAATGACAGAAGTATTCACTATCTTCAAACGCTGCAACAAATACATCGACGAAACAATGCCATGGGCACTTGCAAAAGATGAAGAAAAGAAAGACCGTCTTGCAACCGTTCTCTACAATCTGGTTGAGGGAATCTGCATTGGCGCAACTCTGTTGAAATCCTTTATGCCGGAAACAACAGAGAGAATTTTTGCCCAGTTAAATGCTCAGGACAGAAGCTTAGATGACCTCAAGACATTTGGTCTCTATCCATCAGGAAACAAAGTAACTGAGAAACCGGAGATCCTTTTCGCACGTCTTGACCTTAAAGAAGTAATGGCAAAAGTAGCAGAGCTTCATCCACCAAAAGCTGAAGAGCCTGCAAAAGAAGAGAAAGAGGATGTGATTGACATTGAGGCAAAACCAGAAATCACATTTGAAGATTTCGGCAAGCTCCAGTTCCAGGTTGGTAAGATCATCTCCTGCGAGGAAGTAAAGAAATCCAAGAAACTTCTCTGCTCACAGGTACAGATCGGAAGCCAGGTACGCCAGATCGTATCCGGAATCAAAGCACACTACAGTGCAGAAGAAATGGTAGGCAAGAGAGTTATGGTAGTCACAAACCTGAAACCAGCCAAACTTGCCGGAGTACTCAGTGAAGGAATGATTCTCTGCGCAGAAGATGCAGACGGAAACCTTTCCCTGATGGTACCGGAAAAAGAAATGCCGGCAGGTGCTGAGATCTGCTGATTACAAAGTGAACAGTGACAAATTTACTGAAAATACAGATTAAATTCTGTGAAAATTTCCGAAAAATGAACTTGACAAATGCGTCCCCAAAAGCTATATTAGTATTAGATAAAGGGGAGTAGCTGGCACGTGCATGTTCATGATGTTGTCAATCTCGATGGGTAAAGACTCCATCCGTATCGTGATGAATGGGCGAGGCTTTTATTGCATGATTTCGTGTAATAAAAGCCTCGTTTTTTGTCTGAAAATGAAAATAACGTTACTGTTCACTCCGTTCTCAGTAACGTAGCCAAAATTCATTCCAGATTGCCTGTGGCAATGGAATTTTGGCTTGTATGTCTCGGGATTTTGGCATATTTATGCCAAAACACCTCGCGGGATAGTGGTGTGTGAACAGTAACAAAATAACAATGTAAAGGGGATAAATTATGTCACAGGGTTTTAATCATTTTGATGAGAACGGAAACGCAGTTATGGTGGGATGTTTCCGGGAAGAATGTTACGTATAGAACGGCGGTTGCTACAGGTGAGATTGATGTAGGAGAGGCTATTATGGCAGCGGTGAAGGATGGTTCCGTGAAGAAGGGGGATGTGCTTGGTGTGGCGCGAGTAGCCGGGATCATGGGAGTTAAGAGGACTTCTGAACTGATTCCGATGTGCCATCCGCTTCCGATTCAGAAGTGTTCGGTGGATTATGAACTGGACGAGTCGAATGGAATTATCCGCGCATTCTGTACAGTTAAGACTGAGGGAAAGACTGGTGTGGAGATGGAAGCGTTGACTGGTGTTCAGGTGACGCTTTTGACGATTTATGATATGTGTAAAGCAATTGATAAGCATATGGTAATGTCAGATATCCATCTGGTTGAGAAAACTGGCGGGTAAGCTGGATCTCCATTTTTGACCGAAACCGCGGCAGTCATTCGGTGTAGAGCCACGTAGCGAAAGCGGATTGCGAATATCCGATTGAAATATCTGTTGGGCAAATCGGAATAAGGGTGTATAAT